>PXAQ01000178.1 GCA_003567095.1 Phycisphaerae bacterium | reverse complement strand
TCATATGCTTTTTCCTATGCGCAACACCTTAGAATAATTGTTGTTGCATGTCTTCCTCCGGTATCCACTCCGCAAACTTGGCATAAAGGGCCTCCAGTTTAGCCAGGTAGTACGGCACGTTTTCGTCGCGGTTTTCCGTATCCCAGTCGGCTACAAGTTTGGCAGAGCTGTATACCGTAACACTCTTTTTATCGCCCGTGATATAATAGGCAATTTGATCCCCGGCGCGATATTTTCGTTGAGATTTAAGTGCCAGCTCGTACGCCGCGCTGCGGCTGCGGTTCTTTTCCTCGACCTTTGTCGCATAGGTTGCGGGCGCTTCCTGCAGGGTCTCCGTTTTGGCGAGGCGCTGTATAGGCCAGCGTCTTTCGCGGATATCTTCCTCGTAACGGGCCTTGAGGACGGGTGCCTCGGCAGCCCGGTCCTCCAGCAGGTATCGCAGCAGTTCGACCATGAAATCGCGCTGAAAAGGTTCCAGTCCGCGGGATTTCAATGCCGCCCCGCGCAGTGTCATTTCCCCGTCTTCTCCCAGGAGCGCATAGTTTTTCATCTTGTAACTGAACATGGCTTGGTAGCGGCCGTCGAATTCGACTTCGATGCCGTCGGGCAGTGATGTCTGAAGAGACTTTTCAAATCTTTGCTGTTCAGTTGCGTCAGCATATTCCGGCGGAACGAAATAGATGCCGTCGGTATCTATCTCAATCGGTTTGGCACCGTGTTCCTTTAGCCAGTCAACCATGTGTTGCAACAGGCGGCGTCCCTCGGCGGCGACTCTTTCGGCCTGGTCGAAATCATTGAAACGAGCCTGGCTGAAACCAAGATAGCCATAAAACGAATTGATCAGGATTTTAAAGGCGCTTTGCAGCGAGGAATAAGTCTCGCGGGTCGTTTTGTCGGATGCCTCAAGCATCTCTTTTTTCGCTTCAATGCGGAAGCTGCGCAGTACCTTCAGCATTTCGAGAAACACGTGCAAATCATCGCTGCGCGGTTCCAGGCGGTCCTTGAGCATCAGCGAGGGATAAAGCGATTGGATATCGCAATGATGCACGTTATGGCAGAGACCGGTGAAGAAGATATCCGTGTAGCCGCCGGCGAAGGAGCGGGCGGTGTCGGGGTTGGGGATGGCATGATTACGGCGCAGGTATTCGCGCAGCATAAGCGAGTCGATCTTGGTGGCGTTACCGCGCAAGGCGGCGTTCTGATAAGTCATCGGCAACATCTGTGTTTGCGTGAAATAGACGGAGGAGAGCAATGCGGCGACCCTGCCGGTCTCGATGATGTCGTCGCGGGCATAGCTCATCACCTTGCCAGGGTTGTCGCGGAAGACCTGTGCGATTTCGTGGCCTTCCAGGTATGTGCGGTCTTCGGGTGCCAGCTCGAAATGGCGGGCGACCTCCTTGAGTCCGTAACCGGATAATGAACGCTGGCTGATGTCGTATAACTGGGCCAGGAAGTAAGTGTCGATCCCATGGCGGCCGTAGATATCGCATCGTTCATAAGTCAGCGTGCGCTCCGCGGCATTGAAACGACTGTTGCGGAACGATGGGCTGCTTCCGTCGCGTCCCAGTTTCAGGTTAATCTTGAAGCGTCGTGCGCGTGCGGCGAGGTAGGGGAGGTCGAAATTGAAAATGTTATGACCCTCAATGACGTCGGGATCACGTTCGTTCAGGATGTCACAGAACCGGGTCAACAATTCCATTTCGTCGTATTTAGAACCGTCCAGCACTTCAATCCAGTCATTGCCGTCGGACAGGGCGATGGCGATGATGCGATCCTCGGGGCGATCGGCGTTGGAGAAGTCATAGCCCGGTGTCGTGTATGTCTCGAGGTCCAACTGTAATCGCCGCAAATCACCGAAATCAATGCCTTTGAAAAGTGTCCTGCCACTTTCCATGAGATATTGTTGCACGGGATCGGTTATGCACAAATAGGGGGAATCAGGGGCGGTGCGTGTCTTACCTGTCCTCTGTCGTAATCGCGTAAGGAGCGAGTTCATATCCTTGGTGTTCGATGTCCTCGCCAAGTAATTCAACGGGGCGTTGCCTTCGAGGCGGTCGACCTGCAAAGCGGCATCGTCATCACCGGTGAGTTCGGGGTCAGCGATCCAGAGATATGGACGGAAAGGTTCAGCAATGCGGTGCACCTTATTCGCCTCATCGCGCTCGAAGCGTTCGATACGCCCTTCGCCATTGGATTCGCTGTATTCCACCGCGACCATGCCGGTTCCGGGATGGCTGCCGAAAATCGTTGTCTGTTCAAGAAAATCTGTCTTCATTATTAGCTTTCCGAGCGGGTTTAGAGTGACGTGATATCAAACATCTTGAACTGTGCCTGGGGGAAGGCCAGCAGCCACATGCGTGCCCACAACTGGTATTCGTTATCCTCGCCCGCCCGGCCTTCCAGGGCGCGCAGACCTATTTCCCAGCCGGTGCAATTCATTTTGTGTTGAACAACATAATAATGCTCCTCAAGTTCATTCCCCTCGAAATTATAGCGACCATACAAGTTGAAGTTCCAACTGCGAGTCGGTTGATAACCGATATTTGCGAACAGTAGATTTTTTGTGCTGCCTTCGTGATCGCGATAGCCGTATCCGAGGTGCAGATGTGAATCGGTGCCGGTATCAAATCTCAAAAGCGAGTTGAAATGGCTGATCTGTGATGTCTGGGGGTCATAACGGCCGTCAATATCGGCTTC
>PXAQ01000034.1 GCA_003567095.1 Phycisphaerae bacterium | reverse complement strand
TCGGTGATTCTGGCCTGCCGCAATGAAGAGCGCTATCTGGCCGAGTGCCTGGACAGTGTGCTGGCCCAGACATTGTCCGATTGGGAGCTGCTGGTGGTCGATGACGGCAGCACCGACCGGACGCGCGAGATTCTCAAGGCCTATGCCGCGCGCGACAGCCGGATTCGCCTGTGGTTTTTTGACGACTGCAAAGGACCCTATGTCCGGCGCAACTTCGCCATCGGCCAAAGCCAGGCGCCGTATATTTCCATCCAGGACGCCGACGACCTGATCGTCCCTGAGAAACTGGCCACGCTCTACCGGCAAATCGCCGGCGACGAGCGGCTGGGGGTGGTCGGCTCTGCGAACCGAAAATTTCTCGACATCATGCCCGGTATCGAATACGGCGATTATGTGATGCGGCGGCTATCGCACGAGGAGATCATGACCGATTTCCTCGGCACGCTGCATCTGTGCTGGCAGGGGGCGGCACTGATCCGCAGGCGTTTGTTTGAAACGGTCGGCCTTTACGATGAAAACCCGTGGGGCTCGGACGCCTTCTGGCTGGCCAAGGCGGGGATGTACGGCTATCTGACCGGCACGGTGCGATATATGAATCTGCCCGAATGCATGACGCTCAAACGCGAGCGCGATGACTCCCAGACCGGACAACTGACGCCGCTGGACCCGCGCAGCAGACGCCACTGGGTCGAGGCCCATTACCGCAAGCTGCTGTTTCAAATCGGCAACGCGTACCGGCAAAACCCGGGGATCGATGTCGCCGCCGGCCTGCGGGCCTGTTCGGTGCAGGATTATATTGACAGCAACGCAGCGCTGTTTGAACGCTGCGAGTCGGCGCCGGTGACCGAGGCCATTGTCCAGCAGATGAAAACGCGAATTCAATCGGCCATTGAATGCGGATGGTTTGTGACCGCCCTGATGAATCTCAACGTGCTTGAGCGGATGGACCCGCAGATTCGCCGCCGGTGGCCGCAGTTTGACTGGCTTGCGGCATTGTCGCTCTACGCGGCCGGCCACGACGACCAGGCCGCCGACCGGATTGCCCAGCTGGACCGCGCGGGACAAAGCCGCAACGTGTTGGATTGTTCCATCCCCGGTGCCGCCGAGCGAAAACGCCGTGCGATGACATTTTACCGGAATCTGAATAAATACCCCCAGCCGCTTGACGCCGGGCAGATTGGTCAGCCGGTCGCGGCCGGGCGATGACAGTATCCGTGCAATGCGTTATCGGACTGTATGGAAATGCCCGGCTTGTTTTATGGATGACTTTGACAGCATCGGGGGCAATTTTTAGGGCGACAGAGACGCTCCAGAAAGGGCGTCCCATAATAAAAACAGGTCCGACAGAGATAAAGGCGGCTGCAGGTGGTGCGTTTTGGGCGATCGTCCAGCGAAATGGGAAGGAAACGTACCTATTAAAAAAAACGGCAAAAAAATGACAGGTCAAGCGACTCGGATAGACGATAAGAATAATAGAGCGTATGGATCTGACATGAGAAATTTTTTAGAGGTGTATGTATGTCAAGTATACAATTGCCGGGCCTGTCGACAGGTCTGGATACACAGGCCCTGATCCAGCAGTTGATGCAGGTGGAGTCGCGCCGCCTCAGGACGCTCGAGTCGTCCATCGAGCAGCGCAGCGAAACCCGCCGGGCCGTTACAGAGCTGGAATCCAAGCTGGGCACATTCAACTCGGCCGTGTCTGCCTTGTCCGACGCCTCCGGGCTGCGCGCTTACAGTGCCACCAGCAGCGGCGACGCGGTATCGGTCGAGGCCAGTTCGCGCGCCTATGAGGGCAGTCATTCGGTCCAGGTCAAACAGTTGGCCACCGCCAACCGATGGGTGCACGATGGGTTGTCCAGCGAGTCGGCATATGTCGGCGCCGGGACGCTGATTCTCAGCTACAACCACCAGGAAATGATCATCCAGACCACCGAGGAGACGACGCTTCGGGACCTGATCGGCCTGATCAACAACGATTCGGACAACCCCGGCATTACCGCCGGCATTCTCGAATACGACGCCGGCGACGGCAATCCTTTCCATCTGGTACTCAACGGCGCCGACACCGGCGCAGAGCATCAGATATCGATTCGTTCGAGCAACGCCGAAATTCACGCGGCCGCTTCAACCCTTCGGGCCGATGGGACCAATGCCGGCCTGGCAACCCGGATCGAATCCCTGAGCGACTTTACGGAACAGGGCATCGATTTCAAGGACATCACGGAAATCGATATTGCCGGATCGCTGCACGACGGCACGGCAGTTGACGCCTCGATGGCGGTCAGTCGCCATACGACAATTGAAGATCTGATAAATCAGATCGAACAGGCATTCGACAATACGGTTAAGGTGACACTGGACGAAGGGCAGCTTCGCGTCATCGACAAAACCAGCGGCGCCAGCCAGATGGCCCTGTCGCTGGCATTCAGGACCGATACCGAGACGGCCGGCCTGTCCTTTGCCCAGTCCTCCCAGGGCGGCAGCATCAACGCCAGTCTGGATGCTTTTGACGCCGCGACGTTTCTCGAAACACAGACCGCCCAGGACGCGCTGGTCAAAGTCGATAATTACCCGCCCGGCGAGGATAACTGGATCAACCGCAGCTCCAATACCATTGACAATGTGATTTCCGGCGTGACACTGAACCTGCACAGCACGACGGCCAACAGTGAAGGCGGCTATGACAGCCTGACGGTCAATATGACCC
>PXAQ01000050.1 GCA_003567095.1 Phycisphaerae bacterium | reverse complement strand
CCTTAGCTATTTCACCACAAAGACCTGAAAGGCGAATGCGTCAGACAGACCTCGAAAAATCAGTCAGACAGTGTCTCGAGGATTTTCATGCTATTCGTCCCGGCATGACCCGCCGGCAAGTTGAGGATAAATTTCTAATGGATGGAGGTCTTCGGGGGGCGGGCCTCGTCCGCTTTATACATCCGGATTGTTATTATTTTAAAGTTGATGTTACGTTTTCATTTGAAAGAAATGCGGCCGATCAAAACAGGGCTATCAGGAGTCCAACGGATGTCGTTATTGAAGTATCCAGACCTTACATAGAGTACCCTATTATGAACTGATAGTTGAATCTTGGATGTAATGGCCGATGCACAGCAAAGAAGACAATATAACCGGATGGTTTGCGGCGCAGTCGAAGATTGACGCAGCGCGATTCCCCATCGGCATCGGCGACGATATGGCTCAGGTCACCGTTAAGCCGAGCGAATCGGTGCTGATCACCACTGACATGCTGCTGGACGGGTCGCATTTTGATTTGGCGGCGTGTTCGCTTGAGCAGGCCGGATATAAGGCAATGGCGGCCAGCTTAAGCGACTGTGCGGCCATGGCGACGGTGCCGGTCTGTGCGGTCTGCGCGGTGGCCCTGCCGACGGATTTTGACAGCGACAAGCTCAAACAGCTCCACGCCGGGTTGGTAGAGGCCGGTGGTCTGTTCGATTGCGAACTGATCGGCGGCGATATCACCAGGTGGAAGCAAACAAGCGACCGGCTGGTCATCAATGTTACGATGCTCAGCGTCCCGTCCGGCCATCACGCCCCGGTGCGGCGCAGCGGCGCACAACCCGGCGATTGCATCTGCGTCACCGGCCCGCTCGGCGGCTCACTGGCCGGCAGACATCTGACGTTTGTGCCGCGAGTCAAAGAGGCGCTGGCCATCACAAAGGTCGCCCGCATCAATGCGATGATGGACATCACCGACGGCCTGAGCACCGACCTGAACCGCATCTGCACCCAAAGCAATGTCGGCGCAATTGTGGAGACCGCCGCCCTGACGATCTCCGCCGCCGCCCAGAACACCGCCGACCCCATCGCCGCGGCCCTCAACGACGGCGAAGATTTTGAATTGTTGCTGACGCTGACGCCGGAAGAATTCGAAAAATTGACGACGCTGGATGTCGCATCCGTCATCCGCATCGGCACAATAACCGCTGAACATGGAATCCGGCTGCAAACACACGACGGCACACAAACGATACTGGAACCGAAGGGATTTGATCATTTGTGAAAAAGGAGAGCTTTCAAATGGATAAAAAAAATTTTATTATCATTAGTTTCGGATGTTTTGCTCTGGGTTGTATTTCGGGGTATTTTTTATTTTCACCAGTTGTCCGATTTATTGTTCCTGATGGCTATAGCTTGGTGTCAATGGAGCCGGGAGATCTGGCGATTACGAGAATGAAGTTTTTGTTGTTGTGGGGATTGCTGTTTGCATTATTTTCTGTTGTGAACGCATCTCTTAAGGCAGAACGAAGGAGAGGAGTTTTAATGGGTCTTTCGGGGATAATGGTTGCATTGCTATGTGCGGTTTATGTAAAACATCAACTGAGATGGATTACTCAAGAATTGCAAGACATTACGTATCCTTATGGTTCTGCTATATCAATACAAGCCCTGCGTCTTCCATGGATTCCTCTTAGCGGCATTCTGGCTGTGTTATTAATGTTTGTCGTTCTGAAAAAATTCTCCAAATGCGTAAACACGGAAAGTTAATCTTTCGCCGGATGTGTCTATTGCCGAAGGGGCAGAATAATCACCCCAAGACGTTGCCCTGGGCTAAGGTATATTGCACCTTCGGTGTGGTTGATAATATGGATAAACGATGACCCGAAATAATAATGAAATTACAACAAATAGTGCCGCAGAAACGATAGCGCTGGGGCAGCGGATTGGGGAGGCATTAAGCGGCGGTGAAGTCGTCGCCCTCATCGGCAACCTCGGCACCGGCAAAACGCACCTGATCAAAGGCATCTGCGCCGGGCTGGGCGTCGCCGAGGACGAGCTGGTCACCAGCCCCACCTTCGTCCTGGTCAACGAGTATTTCACCCCCGACGGCCGGCAGATCTACCACATCGACGCCTACCGCCTCGAATCGCCGGCCGAGTTTGAGGCCCTCGGCGTGGCCGACTACATCCGCCCCGACTCAATCGTCTTGGTCGAATGGGCCGACCGCGTCTTCGACGCCCTGGCCCCGCTAAAGCCCGTCACCATCCGCCTGGCCCACGCCGGCGGCGACAGCCGCACCATCACCATGGACAATCTTTCGTAGGGCGGGCCTAAATGTCCGCCGTTTTATCATTTCCGCGAAGGCGGGAATCCAAAAAAACCCACCTCGCAGTCCCGTAGGATGGGCTTTAGCCCATCACTGCGCCTCGGCCTGCCCGGCCTCTTCCAACGCCGCCCCAAGCGTCTCGACCTCTTCCTGCAAAGCCGCACTCCTGTCGCGCTCAACATCCAGCAGCCCCTCAAGCTCCTCAATCCGCTGCCGGGCCTGTTCCAGCTCGGCTCTGAGTGTCTCATTTTGCTCTCGCAGGGCGGCTGTTTTGGCGCGCTCTTCCCGCAGCGCCTCGTCCTTCTGGTCCACCGATGCCCGAAGCCGCTGGGCGCGCTGCTCTTCGCGCTGCAGCATCGTCATCACGCTGTCCATCGCCGCTTCCTGCAGCCGCACACTTTCCTCT
>PXAQ01000208.1 GCA_003567095.1 Phycisphaerae bacterium | reverse complement strand
TGCTGCTGTTGTGATAGCCGCACTGGCCGCAAGCGGCGTGCGGCAGTTTGGCCGAACTGCACTTGCTGCAAAGTGAGTAGTTGACCGGCCGAAGCGCGTGATGCGATCGCCGGCTGCGTGTTTTGGCACGACTGTGTTTCTTGACTGGAAGCATTCTTTTTTACTCCACTAAATCCAAAAATCTGTTAACGCTGTTATTCGGTCTTTACATTCTCTTATGTACCTGAAAGCAGGTTGCCGGTTGCGGCCTCAGGCAACCGAATCCATCAAAAAAAGCCCGCCTGAAAGTCCTGTTTCTATATCAGACAGGGGGCTTTACGTAAAGCAAAAAACTATGAGAAAAGGAAATAAATAACATCTTAAACCGGCAATGTCAAGGCAATATCGGCCAAACATTTAACAAAAATGTTGGATTTTAAAAGTTTGCGGTTGAAAAGTTGTCGCCGATTGTGTATTTTACGAGCATCTTACGGACAAACCGCCAGCCCGCTGTGCGGCGGTGCGTCGAGTTTTGTGAAGGGACATGATACACTATGGGTCGGCAAGCAAATTTTTCGGAGCTTCGTGACGCGATTCGGCAGGGACAGGCCAAGATAGCCCAGGGGCTTAAGACCGGTCAGATGCGTTCGGACAGTGAACGGGCAGGTCGCGGCGAGGTGCCGGGGCAGGAGCCTGCTCATAGAGCGGCGGGCCCAAAGGGGCTGTTGACCGAAAAAGTGTCCCTTTTTCAGGGCCGAAAAAAGCCGAAATTTCGGTTTTCGCTGCCAAAATTGCCGAAACTTCCGAAAATTCGTATCCCGATGCCGCGGGTTGCGTTTCCGCCGATGCGGTCGGTGCTGTCCGGCGTTGTGGCGGTCTTGGGGATCGCGTTTGTTGTTTTTGTGGTATTTTGGATCGGCAAAGCCCTTACGGGCGGGCCATCGCCTGAGCCGGTTGCCCCGGAAGTGGGCACGCCGCCGACGGCATCGCCGCAGGTGCCTGAAAGCCCTGCGCCGCGGCCGGATCCGGGCCCGGCTGCCAGCCGCCGCCCGCGCCGGGAGGCGCCGGCCCAACCGGAGCCAGCTCCGACGCCGACGCCTCGCAGCCAGTGGACCGGCAACAACGTGATCGTGATTCAGGGGATTACCGCCGCTCGGCAGGATGAGCTGATACCGGTGCAGGAATTTTTTGACCGGCACGGCATCGCCACGGAAATTGTCCGCGGTGCGAATAATTACAGCCAGTTGGTGACGCGGGATCGATTTGAAAATCCGAATCGCGCCGGGACCGACGGCTATGAAATGCGCATGCGGATCAGAGAAGTTGGCAGACGGTATCCGGACGAGACCGGCGATACCAAATTCGGCAGGCAGCCGTTTCAGGATGCGTATGGATTGTTAATACAGGATTAGTATTGTTCAGGAGACGTATAGATGTCAGTTGATCGTTCGTTAAAAGTCAAAAGCGCGCTGATGCGCCATCGCAATGTGCTCTCGCGTGAAGAGCGAATCAAGGTGCTCAAGTCCGAAGACCGCTGGAAAGAAGGCGAGAAGGTCATCGGTCTGCCGAAAGTGGCCCACCGCAAAATAACGTAAGTGCCGCTGTATGAGCTGCTAAGGTTGCCGCGCCGTGTGGGGTTGGTCTGCTCATGCGGGCGGCTTTCTGTTGCGCCCAGCGGTGGCCAGGCGGCGGTTTTGTGATATTATTGTCAACGGGATGCAGAAAGACTAACGATGGAACACTATCTTGCAGACAGAACCCAGGTTGTCGATGCCAGCGGGATTCGCAAAGTTTTTGCGCTGGGCGCGACGCTCAAGGACCCTGTGAATCTCTCGATCGGCCAGCCGGACTTTGATGTGCCCCAGCCGGTCAAAGAGGCCGCCGCCGAGGCCATTCAAAGCGGGCAAAATCGCTATTCCCAGACGATGGGTGAGGCCAGCGTGCTCGAGCAGCTCAGGCCGCGTGTCCAGGCCGATACCGGCTGGGATACGCCGCAGGTGATGCTGACCAGCGGTGTCAGCGGGGGGCTGCTGCTGGCGTTTATGGCGATGATCAATCCCGGCGACGAGGTGATCGTGCCGGATCCGTATTTTGTGATGTACAAGCACCTGGTGCGGATGCTGGGCGGCACGTGCGTATTCGTGGACAGCTATCCGGACTTTAAGCTGCCGGTGGAGAAGATTGCCGCCGCGGTGACCGACAAGACCAAGTTGATCGTCCTGAATTCCCCGTCCAATCCGACCGGCGAGATTTACAGCGAACAGGAAATCAAGGCGGTGGCCGAGATTGCCCGACAGCACGACCTGATTTTGCTCAGCGATGAGATTTACGAGATGTTTTGCTACGAGGGTGAGCATCTGTGTGTGGGGCGCTATTACGACAAAACGATGGTGCTCAAGGGGTTCGGCAAGAGCTTCGGGATGACCGGCTGGCGGCTGGGGTATGCGGCCTGCAGCGAGCGGCTCAAGGGCCTGATGGAGGCGATGCTGATGATTCAGCAGTACACCTTTGTTTGTGCGCCGACGCCGTTTCAGCATGCGCTGCCGACGGCAATGAACCATGATATGAGCGACTATGTGCAGGTGTATCGGGAAAAGCGAGATCTGCTGTATGACGGGCTCAAGGACGCTTTTACCTTGCACAAGCCCGGCGGGGCGTTTTATATGTTTGCCCGGACGCCGCAGCGGTATGCCTGCGCGACCGATTTTGTCAAAGAGGCCATCAGCAACAATGTGCTGA
>PXAQ01000032.1 GCA_003567095.1 Phycisphaerae bacterium | reverse complement strand
CCGGCGCCGATCAGCGTCGCCAGCGTCCGCGTCCAGCGGGCCACCGTGGTTTTATACATCAACTGCCCCATAATCGGCAGTTTCAGAAATATCCAGTCCATCCCGTATCGGGGATAACGGAACTTTCGCAAAAATTTGAGAAAGGCCACAAAGCCAATCGGCGTCAAGATCACCATCAGCGCATTCAGCCCCCTGCGCTCCTGCAGCCATTGACTCAGTCGCATCATCCCCTGTGTCAGGGCGGGCAGTTCCTCTTGTCCGTCGCTCATGTCCTCAAGCACTTCGGCAAAGGTCGGGATCACAAAAATCATCAGCCCCATGACGATGATAAAGGCCACAAACAGCACCGCCGCCGGATAGACCAGGGCGCCTTTGACCTTGGACTTGAGGCGTTCGGATTTTTCCATAAAGTCGGCTACGCGGTTGAGAATCACATCCAGCACACCGCCGACCTCGCCGGCGGCGACCATATTCACAAACAGCCGGTTAAAACACCGCGGGTATTTGCCCAGCGCCTCGGAAAACGTCTCGCCGCCTTCGATATCATCACCGACATAGCCGATAATCCGCTTGAACTTGCCGGGTTTTTCCTGTTCCTCGAGAATGCGCAGCGACCGCAGGATCGCCAGGCCGGCGTCCTGCAGCGTGGACATCTGGCGGGCGAACTGGGTGATCTTCTTGAGCTTAACCTTGGCGTTGACACCCCGCCGTCGTGTCGTCGTCGCCGCCGCGGCGGCCTTGGCTTTACGCGGGGCGTTTTGGGCGCGGACCTTGGTGGGAAACAGGCCCTTGTTGCGAATCTTGCTGATGGCCTCTTTGTTGCTGAGGGCCTCAATCTCTGCTTTGACTTCCTTGCCATTGGCATCCAAAGCGCTATATTGGAATACAGGCATTGTCAATCTCTCCGAAAAATGTTCGAGCGCATGCCGACAGCGCGCCGGGAGCGGCGTTCAGCATATTCTTTAAAAGAGTCGAGTTTGTCAGTTTTATTGCCCATTGTCATTCTTCCGCCGACAAGGTTTCGCGGACGACCTCATCGATGGTAGTCACGCCGTCATAGATGGCTGCCAGGCCGTTTTCACGCAGCGTGTGCATCCCGGCGCGTTTGGCGGCCTCCCGCAGCACGGCCGTGGATGCGTTATTCATCACCAAGTCGCGAAGTTCGTCATTGAACGCCATGATCTCATACAGTCCCAAACGGCCGCGATAGCCCGTGTTGTTGCAATGTTCGCAGCCCTTGCCGTAATAAAATGTCTTATCGCCGACGTCCTCGGGCAGCAATGAAAGCTCCATCAACTGCTCTTCGGACGGGCGGTACTCGGTCTTGCAGTGCTTGCAGATGCGCCGCGCCAGGCGCTGGGCGACGATGCCTTCCAGGGTAGCCGTGACCAAGAACGGCTCGAGCCCCAAGTCCAGCAGACGCGCGATTGAGCTGGGGGCGTCGTTGGTATGCAACGTGGAAAAGACCAGGTGGCCGGTCAGCGAGGCCTGGATCGAAATTTCCGCGGTCTCAAGGTCACGGACCTCACCGACCATCACAATGTCGGGGTCCTGACGCAAAATCGACCGCAGGCACTTGGCAAACGTCAGGTCGATCTCCGGACGAATCTGAACCTGAATCAGGCCGTCAATGTCGTATTCGACCGGGTTTTCCGTGGTGATGATCTTCGTTTCGGGGTTGTTCAGCTCTTTGAGGCAGGAATACAGGGTAGTGGTTTTGCCTGAGCCGGTCGGGCCGGTGACCACGATAATGCCGTTGGGCTTGTGAATCAACTGGCGGATCATCGTCAGCTCGTGGGCCCGAAGCCCCAGCAGGTCCAACTGCAAGTCCACCTGTGTTCGGTCCAGCACACGCAGCACCACGCTCTCGCCGAACATGGTCGGCAAAATGCTCACTCGCAAATCCACCGGATTGCCGCTGACCACCAGGGGAATACGCCCATCCTGCGGCAGGCGGCGCTCGGCGATGTCCAGACTGGCCATCACTTTAATACGGCTGCTCAGGGCCATCGCAATATGTTTGGGCGGCGGGACCATTTCATACATCACGCCGTCAACGCGGTAGCGGAGTTTGTACTCGTCCTCGAACGGCTCGAAATGAATGTCGGAGGCCTTGTCGCGAATCGCCTGAAGCAAGACAAGGTTCAGCAGCTTTTTGACCCCGGTCGAGTCGGCCATCTCCTGCAGGGAATCCAAGTCGATACTCTGATCGCGCCCCTCAAACTGCGTCAGCGATACATCGCTTTCGATTTCGCCGATCAGCTCATTCAGACTGGATTCATCTTCCTTGTAATATTTATCGAGCGCCGCGGCTATGGCCTCCTCATCGGCGATCTTGGCCTGCACCGTATAACCCAGCAGCGCATTGAGATCGTCAATCGCGCGGAAATTATCCGGGTTGTCCATCACGACGGTCAGCAACTTGCGTGATTTATCAAACTCCAGGGGAATCACCCGATGATTCTGGGCGATATGCGCCGGGACGGTTTCGAGGATATCTCGAGAGATTTCAAGGCCTTCAATGTCCACATATTCCATTCCGCGCTGCCCGGCCAATGCCACTTTGAGGTCCCGACTTTTGATCAGATTTTTGTCAAGAAGCAGCTGGCCGAATTTGATTTTGCCGCCCTCTTCCTTTTGCTCAGCCAGGCATTCACGCACTTGCTCGCGCGTCAGCAAGCGCATCTTGATCAGGATGCGTCCCAAAGAACGCCCTTTCAGCTCTTTGACTGGAGGTATCTTTGCCATATTTTTCACTCTCCGCGTCTTGAATTTTACAAGGCGACGATTAAAAAGTTTGTGGCGAGGCGCATCTACAGGGTGAAAACCTTAGCCACTACAGTATTATACGGACGTTTTAGCGAAAAAAGCAATTTTTTTCACTTAGACACTTGGCACATAAAACAACTTTTTGAGTCAAAAAAACGAGTCAATCACTGTAATCAAATAAAGCGTGAGGAATAAACCTACTTATCGCTGTCAGATTAAAAACTCAAAAATCCTGCTTTTCTGGTTGTATTTCAGTTAGACACTGAGCACATGAAACTTCTTTTCAATTTCAGATATCCAGAAATAATTTGTTTGCGACTATGCGGGCCCGTTAAAGAATTCTAGATACGAATTGGAGGCTTTATTGGCCATCTTTGAGCACTGCACCATATTCCTCTTTCTTCTTCACCTTCAGCGACGTCCCGGCCTTCTTTTCGGCCTTTTGCATCACATCGCTCGGATTTCTCGACTTATCAACCATTTCATCCAAATCAATCAGGTCATTGTCATACAGCTCCCACAGGTGATCATCCAGCAACTGCATCCCCAGCTTTTTGCCGATCTGGATGCTCGACTCGATGCGGTACACCTTATTTTCCCGAATCAAATTGGCAATCGCCGGAGTGGCGACCATAAATTCGTACGCCGCGACCCGGCCGCCGCCCTTTCGGGGGCACAATGCCTGGCTGAGCACGGCAATCAGGTTTGTACTGAGCTGAATGCGAATCTGCTCTTGCTGGCTGACCGGAAAGGCGTCAATAATACGGTTTACGGTTCCCTGACAACCGGTCGTGTGCAGCGTGCCGAATACCAAGTGGCCGGTTTCGGCTGCGCTTATGGCCGCTTCCATGGTTTCAAGATCGCGCAATTCGCCCACCAGAATCACGTCCGGGTCCTGACGCAGCGACCGGCGCAGCGCCTCGGCAAAGGTCGGTACATCCAGCCCCACTTCACGCTGGACAATGACCGCTTTTTTGTGCTGGTGATAATACTCAATCGGCTCTTCTACGGTGATGATGTGCCGATCCAGCGTTTCGTTGATATAATTAATCATCGAGGCCAGTGTTGTTGTCTTACCGGAACCGGTGGGGCCGGTCACCAAAAACAAGCCGCGCGGCCGACGGCACAACGAGGCGCAAATTTTCGGCAGTCCAATCTGCTCAAAACTCAGAAGCTCCGAAGGAATCAGACGCAGTACCATCGAAATATGTCCTTTTTGGCGGAAAACCGACGTACGGAACCGCCCCGCATCGCCGAATGCAAATCCGAAGTCTGTTCCGCCAACTTCCTGCAGTTCCTGCTGGTTGCGTTCCGGCGTGATGCTTTTCATCAGCGATACCGTGTCATCGGCATCCAGAACCTTCGTATCAAGTGAACGCATCCGGCCGGACATGCGAAGCACCGGGGGACGTCCCACTACGATATGCAGGTCCGAACCGCCCATTTTGATGCAAGCTTCCAGCAAACGATCAATTTGAAGTGTTGCCATAATCGATTCCTGTTTGAGTACGTTAAATCATTCGGTCAAAAATAGTCGTGGTTTGCGCCCCCTTAGGCATCCATCACCAGCCCTTCAGCCTGGGTGGCCCTGGCAATCTCCGACGGCGACGTTACGCCGCGGAATACCTTGATCTTGCCGTCCTGAAGCAGGGTTTTCATACCGGATGCAATGGCCGCCTTACGCAACTCGCCGGACGGCGCGCGTGCATAGGCCAAATCGCGCAGTTGACTGTCCATCTCCAGCATTTCAAATATCGCGATTCGCCCGCGATAGCCCGTTCCCTGGCAGCGGTTGCACCCGGCTCCCTTATAAATCGGATTTTTGCGTGTCTCATCCGGGGTGATGTTCAGCAATCGCAGAAAGTGAGGATCCGGCGATTTGTCAACGGTTTTGCAATTGTCACAAATCACACGCACCAGCCGCTGTGCCATAATCGCCTGAATTGAACTGGCCACCAGGAAAGGCTTGACCCCCATGTCGATCAACCGGGTGATCGCGCTGGGCGCGTCGTTGGTATGCAGCGTACTGAACACCAGGTGACCGGTCAGAGCCGCCTGAATCGCGATATCGGCCACCAGGCCGTCTCGAATCTCACCGACCAGGATGATGTTGGGTGCCTGACGCAGCATGGACCGCAGAATCCATTCAAACGTAAACCCGATTTCGGTCCGGACCTGACACTGGTTGATGCCGGTGATATTGTACTCGACCGGGTCTTCGGCCGTAATAATTTTTCGGTCAGAGCGGTTCAGCTCCTGAAGGGCCGAATACAACGTGGTCGTTTTACCCGAACCGGTCGGCCCGGTGACCAGGAAGATACCGTTGGGACGTTTGATGATTTTATTAAATCGCTGATAATCATCGGACTCAAATCCGATCGCCTGAATGCCAATATTGACCGAATCCGGCCGCAAAATACGCAATACCGTACTTTCCCCGTGATAGCCGGGCAGGCACGAGACACGGAAGTCAATATCCTGATTTTCGATCTTGCGTTTGATACGTCCATCCTGCGGCAAACGGCGTTCCCCGATATCCATCCTCGACATAATCTTAAGCCGGGCCATAATCGGCGCCTGCATATTTTTCGGGATGTTATCGCGCTCGACACACACCCCGTCAATCCGGTAGCGCACCCGCACCCGGTCGGCCATCGGCTCTACGTGAATATCGCTGGCACGCAGCTTGACCGCCTCGTCGATGATCAGATTGACCAGCCGAACAATCGGGCCTTCGGCGTCGCCGTCGTCTTCGGCAGCCTGAGCACGTCGGACTTCCGCTTCAATCGTATGGCCGGCTGCAGCCAGTTCCGCTGCCGTCGCATCGATACTGTTGCGCACTTCATCGGTACTGGTCTTGCCTTTAATATACGCATCAATCTTGCTTGGACTTGCAAGACAACAGCGAAGTTCGGTGTTGAGTCGAAAACGAAGAAGATCCTGCAAATCTAGGTCCATTGGGTCCTTGACGGCCACTTTCAATTCGCCGTTATCCTGTCCCAGCGGCACGACGTAATGTTTTTTGATGAGTTCTTCAGGAATGAGTTTTGCGACTTGTGGGGAGATATCCACCTCATCCAGATCCACATACTCGAGCTTGAATTGTTTGGCCAGCGCTTCGGTGATCTGATCTTCGCTGGCCAGCCCCATCTCAATAAGCATCTCCCCCAGCCGTTTATTGGACGCCTTGGACTTTTTGATGGCACGGATCAGATTGTTCTTGTCGACAAACCCTTTGCGATACAGAATTTCGCCTAAATGTCGTTGTTTTTTCTGCATTCGAACCTATTCGTGGACAAAAAGATAGTTTTTAAATTCAGTCAGTAATGTGGTAGTATATCACATGTATCCACTCACGTCAAATGGTCAATTCACGCCGAAGGAGATTCAATGCGGTTTGAGCCGCCCGAAGACGTACTATTTCGCGTCCCGTTTTGGGAAAATGAAACCTGTGGACCTGGCTTTTTTTGTTGTTCATTATACCTATATATACAAGTCCCACGGATTTTTGTTCCGTCTGGCCGCCCGGGCCGGCGATACCCGTAATGGCTATCGCGCAATCGGCGTGGCCCTTTCGGGCCGCTCCGTCGGCCATGGCCTTTGCCACCGGCTCGCTGACGGCCCCAAATTGCTCGATTATTGCCGGTGGGACATCCAATTGTTCGATTTTGGCTGTGTTACTGTAGGTCACCCATCCAAAAGTCAGATATTGACTGGCTCCCGGCGAATCGGTCAATAATTTGCACACAAGCCCGCCCGTGCAGGATTCCGCGACCGCAAGGGTCTTGTTTTGAGCGGTGAGCAGTTTTCCGACCACGTCCTGCAGGGTGTGTTCGCCGCTGCCGAAGACCAGCGGCCCAAGAAGATTTTCCAGCTCGGTTCGCTGTTCGGCGAGCATCTTTTCGGCCTGCTGTTCGCTGGGAGCCGAAGCGATCATCTGGAGCGTGATAATGCCCGCACTGACGGTGCAGTTGATCAGGGGGTTGCGGCCGCGCCGCATCCGGTCGCCGAGCATCGTGGCAAGAGTGGACTCACCGACCCCATAACACCGCAGGTTGGCGGATCGGACGACCGGACCGTCCAGTCGGCGTTGAATCTGCGGCCACACAGAGGCCTCGTACATCGCCTTCATCTCCGAAGGCACACCGGGCATCAGGGCGATCAGCTTACTGTCCGCCTGGTACAGAATACCCGGGGCCGTGCCGCAAGGGTTCTCAATCGGTTCGGCACCTTTCGGCACACAGGCTTGCCTGCGATTGCGGGCCGGCATCGACATGCCTCGGCTTGTGAAAAATGCCTCAATCCTATCGACCAGGTCGGGCCGATACTCCAGCTCAACGCCGAGATAGTCCGCCAGCGCTGCGCGGGTCAGGTCATCATCGGTCGGCCCCAGCCCGCCGGTGACCAGTACGATATCGACCTGACTGGACGCCGCCTGCAGCGCCGCAACAATATCGCCTGTCTCATCGGCCACCAGATGAACCGATACGGTCCGCACGCCCATCGCGAACAATCGCCCGCTAAGCCAGGCTGCATTGGTATCAACCGTCCGACCGCATAACAATTCATTGCCGACGCTGATTAAGGCAGAACGAATCATTTTATATATCCGAAAAATAGAAGGGTAAACAGCGTATTTCAATACATAGATGCCACCGCCAGAAGTATTGCTTATGCAGCAGTGGCATCTTGTATAACGAACAAACATAATTCTTCAGTTCATAGAGGTATTTACCGTTACCGGAATCTACCCACAAATTCTGTTGAGGAATCATAAAAGAAAAAGTCGCCGGCTCCGGTCCAGCCGTGCGTATTGGGCAATCAGGTCAGCTCTACGGACCAGTAGGCGTGGTCGAGAAATTGCTTCCAGCTCCGGTAGCGGTCGGTGGTCAGATGGGCGCTGATAACGGGGTTGCGTCGGGGTTTTTCGGGTTTGTGGATCAGTTTCATCCCCGCCTGGCCGGGCGTGCGGCCGCCCTTTTTGACATTGCAGGCTGTACACGCACAGACAATATTTGTCCACGTGCTTTTTCCGCCCAGTGTGCGCGGCACAACGTGGTCCAACGAAAGCTCGGGGGTGGGTTGTTTTCGCCCGCAGTACTGGCAGCGGTTACTGTCGCGCGCAAAGATGTTGCGCCGGTTGAACTTGACAGACTGGCATGGCAGCCGATCGTAAAACAGCAGACGAATGACCCGCGGCACGGCAATATCGAAATGCACGGTCGAGATCCAGTCGTACTTGTGCGCATCGAAGGACTGCTGGGCTGCGCTGACCTGCTGCCAGCAGTGAAAGTCATAATTGGCATAGGTCCCCTGCTCACAATCCACCACTTCGGCCAGCTCACGGCACAGCAGCGAAAATGCCCGACGCGCACCGACGATGCGCACGGCCATATAATGCTTGTTCAGCACCAAGACGCGACTTTCCAAGCCTGTTTGCAGTGTTTTGCTCTGCATCATTGTCTCACAATCAAATTATGTGATATGCCCCTCCTGTTTACCGGTCTGGCCGGCCCACCGGCACTTAAACATACCGGAACGATGCGCTAAGCGGCACTCAATGTGTTGCGATACGCTCTTGTCCGCCTCAAAAGTCGGGCAGGCTTGAGTTGTTTTTGGTGCTCAGGTTGTGTGCTCTGGGCCCTTTTTCCCCCTGAACAATCTCAAAGGTAACAAGCTGCCCCTCAGTGAGCGTTCGCAGGGACGGATCGGAAAAACTGGTGTAATGCACAAAGATATCACCGCCGTTTTCCTCGGCGATAAAGCCGTATCCTTTTTTCGTGTCGTACCACTTGACTTTGCCTTCGCTCATAAACAATAACCTTGTCCAATCGCAACTGAGTTCTCGTATCACGACTCACAGCCTGGGCATTTCAATCGCAAGCCCCTGCTGTTGACATTTTGTCCCGGCGGCGAGATGACGTTATGCCTGCTCGACAACCGACGTCGGCTCTGACAGTTTTTCTTTCATCAACCGGCCCATCTTGAATTTCACGCTGCGTTTGGGCGGCACTTTGACCCGCTCCAGTGTTTTGGGATTCTGCGCAACACGCGCGTTGCGATTGCGGGTTTCAAAAACCCCGAAATCACGAAATTCAAGCCGGTTATCCGATGCCAGCTCGGTAACAATCTCATCGAGAAAAGATTGGACAATCCGCTTGACGACGACGCGTTTTGCCTGGCTGGAGTCCGCAATGCGATCAATGAGTTCTTTCTTTGTGACGGTTGCCATCGCTTACCCTCTTGCGCTAATGAACAATTCCGATTATGTATTAGTGAACCAACGCTGGTCAAGCAAGCACATACCGTGCCAATTCAACCACAAACCACTATACATAAAAGACTTCGAATCGGCAAGCTTTTTTTTAAATATTTTATGGCAATTGATAAAAAACCTGAGCCGCATAATCACGATATAAAAATACTTTTATATGGGTTAAAAAGTAATCCTTGACCCGGTCGGAATCGGACGGCATAATAAAAAGTTTTATGACGTGGGATACATAATTTGCATACAAAATCGGACTTCGACAACCAGATAACCAGCGGCAGCGGCCGGGTGGACAGCGTTTATCATACGCTCGAATGGCTGATTACGGCCTTTGCCGGGACGCTGGTCTTTATTTTTTTCGTGATGCAGGTCTATCGCATTCCCACCGGAAGTATGGCCGAGACGCTGCGGGGCAACCATTTTCGTCTGCGCTGCCAGCAATGTGGATATCGCTTCGATTATGATTTCCTTCAGAATGTGTATAGAATGCCGGAAAATGTAACGCCGCGTGAGAAGCTGCCGCTTCTGCCGAGGCCGCCGCGCTGTCCGAGCTGCAATTTTCATGAGCCTCGCCTCCACGGCTCTCCCGCTCGGCCGGTGATCCATCGTGACGGCCGGGCCCTGCCGGGCAAGCTGCACACCGTCTATAAAGGCGATCAAATCTTTGTGCTCAAGAGCATTTACCAGTTTTTCGAGCCCAACCGCTGGGATGTCATGGTGTTTAAAAATCCCGTCGAGCCAAAAATCAACTATATCAAGCGTCTGATTGCAGGCCCCGGCGAAACCGTCCAGCTCATAGACGGCAATGTGTTCATTGACGGCAAGATCGCGCGAAAGCCCCCTGCCGTGCAGGATGAATTGTGGATGCCGATTTACGACAATGATTTTCAGCCCGCCCGACCGGCCGAGCGGGGATTTAACGGCGACACCTGGCGTCAGCCGTTTGACAATCGCCCCGGCAGCGGCTGGGATTTTAACGCCGAAGGGCCGTCGGTTTTTGCCCTGAGCCGAACCGATGATACCGTACACAGGGCACGCTTTGATCCACGGGCCGGCGATGATTTCCGAGCGACCAGCGCCTACAGCGATCCGGCCCAGTATCAGCACATGCCGGTTTGCAGCGACCTGATGATGCGTTTCTATGCGGACATTGAACCCGATTCCGCCGTCGGCGTACAGTTGAGTAAATACGGCGTCGGCTATGAGGGCTGGGTGTATGCAGACGGCCGGATGGCGATTGTTCGCATCGCCGCCGGCGACAGCCCGGAAGTGCTTGCCGAGGCACACACCGATGTAGCCGATGGGCCCACGTGGTTTCGTTTTTTCAACAGCGACCACCTGCTGCAGTTGGAATACGGCACGGCTCGGCTGGCGTATGACTTGGGACGCGAGCCCGATGCCCTCGGCACCGGCCGCGACATTCCGCCGCAGGTGGAATTGGCCGCACGCGGATCGGTCCGGCTTCGGCATGTCGGCCTGTACCGGGATATTTACTACATGACGCACAACGCCCTGCGAGCGACCGAAGAGGAGCCGTTTACCCTCCAAGCCGATGAGTTTTTTGTATGCGGCGACAACAGCCCCTACAGCTTGGACTCGCGCTTGTGGGATCGACCCGGTATCGGCAATGAGGGCATCGAATACCGCCCCGGCATTGTTCCTCGGGAGTACCTGATCGGCAAGGCGGTCTTTGTCCACTGGCCGGGCGGCTGGCGAGTCCGCCAGGAGCCGCTTCGGTGGATTCCCAGCCCGGACGGCATGAAATGGATTTACGGCGGTCGTTAACGCCAAGAACAGCAAGAACTTAAGCAATGCAGCAGAATACACCTTACAGCGAAAACGAACCCACGCGCCTGTCCGGCAGTTTTGAGCGGCGTCATCATACGTCGGTTGAAGGGGTCGTGACGCTGCTGGACTGGCTGCTGGTCGCCTTCATTCTGGCGCTGGTCTTTCAGGCGTTCGCTATTCAGGCGTTTCAAATCCCCACCGGCAGCATGGCCGAGACATTGCGCGGCGATCATTATCGCATGCGCTGTATCCGGTGCGGCCACGCGTTTGATACAGGCTCGGATTCCATGTCGCTGGATCTGCCCCAGTGCCCCAATTGCGGAATGCTTCAGCCCGCCGACACCATCGGCCCCCTGGTCAACGGCGACCGGATTTTTGTGCTCAAATCGATCTATCAGTTCTTTGAGCCGCAGCGGTGGGATGTTGTCGTGTTTAAAAATCCCGTCGATCCGTCAATCAACTATATCAAGCGCCTGGTCGCCCTGCCCGGCGAAAGCATCCAGCTCATCGACGGCGATATTTATATTGACGGCCAGATTGTCCGCAAACCGCCCAGTGTGCAGCGCGCGCTCTGGATGCCGATTTATGTGCAGCGTTACCAGCCGTCGTTGACCGCCTACACCAATGATGACCCAACGTCTGACGGGCCGCACTGGCAGCAGCCGTTGACCAATGCACCGGGGTCTGTGTGGCAGTTTGACGCCGCCAACCCGGGACGCTTTCTGCTGAATGAACCGGACGAAACAAAGCATACGCTGATCTTTAACGGCAGCGGTCCCAACGATTTCCGCGTGGTGTACGGGTACAACGACAGCAGCACCTTTGGCGCAATGCCATTATCCAGTGATTTGATGATTCGTTTTCAGGTTAAGGGCAGTGACTTGCACAGTGCTGTGGGGGCAGTGCTTGAAAAATACGGCGTTCTCTATGCGGCCCGGGTCGATATGTCGGGTGCGGTAAGTTTTCTGAAATACCAAGACGACCAGTGGCAGATATTGCGGCGTATCCTGACCGACAGCATTGGCCCCGATAGGTTTGAGGCCTTTGAGTTTGCCAATGTCGACCGTCAACTCGTTTTGCGATGGGGCGAGAAACGATTTTCGTATGATTTGACCGCTGATGAAGATCTGAAAGGTGTTGACCGCCAGCAAACACCTCCCGAGGTTAGACTATTCGGCAGCGGCGGCCTGGAGGTTCGCAATGTGGGGCTGTACCGGGATATTTATTATATCGACCACGGCGTACGGGCCACGCCGCGGGAGCCGTTTGTGTTGGGTGAGGATGAGTTTTTTGTCTGCGGCGACAATACACCCAACAGCCTGGACAGCCGGTTGTGGACAAGCCAAGGCTACGGCAACCACGGCGT
>PXAQ01000145.1 GCA_003567095.1 Phycisphaerae bacterium | reverse complement strand
GAGACGGAGATTCTGGACAAGGCGCGCAATATTTTTGAGCGGATGAAAGATTTCCATGAGGACTTTGACTTTGACCACAGCCATGAACAGTTGTATCGCCAGGCGATGAAGATCGAGCAGAACAGTATTGATTTTTACCTGGATCGCGCCGATCAGGTCGATGACGGCCAGCAAAAGGCGCTCTTTTTGCGGCTGGCCGAGGAAGAGAAAAAGCACTACCATCTGCTGCGGGGAATGGCCGAATTTGTCAATCGCCCCAAGACCTGGCTGGAAAATGCCGAGTGGTATCACCTCGAAGAGTATTGATTCAGGTTATACCTTTGAGTTCTGAGTTCTTAGTTTTCAGGTTAAGTTGAGGTCCAGATGGCTGATTCTACGCAACCTTCTCACCGCGATGTGTCGCTCGTGCTGTGCGGACAGGCCGGTGCGGGCGTTCAGACGGTCGAGCAGATGCTGGTCAAGCTGCTTCAGCAGGCCGGCTATTATGTCTTTGCGACCAAGGAATACATGTCGCGCGTACGCGGCGGGCAAAACTCCACGACACTGCGCATCGGGGAAAAACCGGTGCGGGGCAATGTCGACCGCATTGATGTGCTGATTCCGCTGAACAAAGGGTCCGTCCGGCATGTTGGCAAGCGGCTTTCACCGCAGACACTCATTTTGGCCGATCCGGACATCGTCGATGACGGTGAGCTGCCGCCGGACGGCCGTGCTGTCAAGACGGCCCTGACGCAGCTTGCCAAAGACCTCGGCAACAAGCTGTACTCCAATATCATCGCCGTCGGCCTGGTCGGCGCGCTGTTCGATGTGGATATGACCCCGGCGGCGGAGATGATTCGCAAGCGGTTTGCCAAAAAGGACGACAGTGTCGTGGATGCGAATCTCCGCGCGCTGGAGGCCGGCACCGAGCTGGGCAAAAAAGTAGCCCACGAAGCGCAGGTCCACTTTGACCTCAAGCCCGACCCGGCCGCGGCCGAGCAGATGCTCATCAGCGGTGTCGAGGCGGTCGGGCTGGGCGCGATTGCCGGCGGATGCAACTTTATCGGGGCCTATCCGATGTCCCCCTCGACGGGCCTGCTGACGTTTCTGGCCGCCCGCGCCGAGCGCTTCGGCATCGTCGTCGAGCAGGCCGAGGACGAGATCGCCGCGATCAATATGGCGCTGGGGGCATGGTACGCCGGCGCGCGGGCGGTGGCCAGCAGCTCCGGCGGCGGCTTTGCGCTGATGACCGAGGCAGTGAGCCTGTGCGGAATGATTGAAAGCCCCCTGGTGGTGCACATCGCCCAGCGTCCCGGCCCGGCGACCGGGCTGCCCACGCGCACCGGGCAGGAGGATTTGAATTTGGCCCTCTATGCCGGCCACGGCGAGTTCCCGCGGGCAATCCTGGCCCCCGGCGACTTGCAGCAGGGCTTTGAGATGACCGCCCACGCGTTTAACCTGGCCGACCGGACGCAGTGCCCGGTCTTTGTGCTGACCGATCAGTTTTTTATGGACACCTATTACAACACCGAGCCGTTTGATCTCGCCGCGGTCAAGGTCGCCCACGGGTTTGTCAAGACCGACAAAGATTATCGACGCTATGCGATCACGCCCGACGGCCTCTCGCCGCGCGGCATCCCCGGCCACGGCGACGGACTGGTCGTCGTCGACAGCGACGAGCACGACGAAGAAGGCCACATCACCGAAGACCTCGATCTGCGCGTGCGGATGGTCGACAAACGCCGGGCCAAACAGCGGCTGCTGGAAAAAGAGGCCCTTGCCCCCACGCTCTGGCCGCATACGGATTATGCGAACCTGCTCGTCTGCTGGGGCTCGACCCTCCCGACGGTACGCCAGGCCGTCCAGCGCCTGGCCCGCGACGATACCAGCGTGCTGCACGTTGGCCAGCTCTATCCGCTGCACCCATCGACCGGCGAGCTGCTGGCCAGGGCCGACCGCGTGATATTCGTCGAGGGCAACGCCGCCGGCCAGTTCGCCGACCTGGTCAAGCTGCACACCGGCTTTACCACCCCCCACCACCTCCGCCGCTACGACGGCCTGCAATTCACCGTCGAATCGCTTGCCGAGCAGTTAAGCGAATTGTTGTAAACGGATCGCGATTGAGTTTTCCCGTTCCCGCGCGCCTATGTCGTGCTGCGATATTCGGTTAAGCGCTTTCGCCCGGGAATTTCCTACCCTAAACAGAATAAACCCGTGGATTAAAGACCCCCGTAGGATGGGCTTTAGCCCATCACCCCCCGTAGGGTGGCCCGTGCCCACCATTGTCGTCTCAGCCGCGGCGTCTTGTCCATCAATCTCCCTTCCGTCAAATCAGCCAAATCTGTCCAACACGTCCAACACGTCCAACATGTCCGACCTTATATTTCCCAATTCTCAATTCAGTCATGAAGGGCAGTACCCCGAAGGGGCCAAAACAAAATAGCCGGGGTGCCTCAGCCCCCGGAAAAGACAAACCCATCCCCGCCAAAAGCCCCAACGGGGCGAAAGAGTCTTTGTTCTCATCTCTCAAATCTGTAATTTCAAATTAATCGTCTCCACAAGCTCCCCTCCTGCCAAGGAGGGGTGGCCCCGCACCAAAAACCGTTAACAACCGCTTGCGCTTTGCAGCCGCCTATCGTCGGTATTTGGTGCGGGGACGGGGTGGTATCATTTCATCCCGGCTTCAGCCGACTCAACATTTTTACTCTTTACCTTTTAACCTTTAACTTTCCACAGCCTGCGCAGCAGGCGCCATCCTGTAGCCT
>PXAQ01000008.1 GCA_003567095.1 Phycisphaerae bacterium | reverse complement strand
TACGCCTTCATAATCCCACAGATAATTCAGCAGGGCATCCGTGATAAAGGGCACATCATCCCGATAGGCTTTGATGGCGCTGCTGCCCGCTTCAGACCGCAAAAACCGCCGCTGGATCTTACCGAGCCGAAATCGCTCACACTCTTGCTCATCCTCCGGGCTTAAAGGACCGGAACTTTCGGCATACCACTTCTTGGCCCATTTCCAGCGGAAAGGCAGCCAATCGTCGATCGGGGTCTCCCACATCTCTTTATGCTGAAAAGGCGGCTTATTGCCGGTAAGTACTTGTATGGATTCATTGAATTCAACATAAGCATGGCTGCCTTTTGCTTTTTTTGCAAGCTGCTTGAGCAGCCCCAGATGTTCACGGCAGTTTAACTGGACAAGAATTTCCGGGATAAACATGACATCAAAAACAGAAACCTGGTCCTCGTGGGCCAGCCTGAGCACCTCAACGCAGAAATCAATCACCTCCCGGCGAACCTGCTCGTCGGCCTGCTCAGCCAGCCGCAGCAATGACCAGAGAAACACCCACGCGCCGTCCGTGTCTTCTTCGCGGTCAATGAATTCCATGACCTGAGGCAGAATCACAGGCCCCAGACTGCCGCAGGCTGCCGACAGCACTTCCAGCCGGATATCCGAATCCTCGTAGCCGGCCTCGGACAGTTTTTCCAGCAGAAAGGGGCTGATTTCAAGGCGGGTTTGTTGCTCTAATTGCGGTGCGGCCCGGGCGAAAACAGCCGGGATATACAGATCTTCGAACCCCCGGTAATCGGCCCTGAAAAGGGTCACGGCGTCATAGCGCTTGGCCAGTTGTCGCCACAAACCAGGGTCCGCTTCCAACGCATCGGAGGAGGCAAAAATCGCCCCCCAGGGGATGTCCCCCTCTGTCGCTGCCAGCGCCTGCCAAGGCAAGGGACGTTGTCTGTCTTCATTCATTGTTCGCTCCTGAAAAGATTGAAAAAGAGGAGCGGCCGTACACTGAGGCAGGCGCTGCGAAACATCGCATTCAATGAGCCGGTCAGGCTCTATCCTGACGCCCCGGGCTGTCTCAACCTCCAAACCCGGTACTTGGACCCGTACTCTGCCGCTCCAGAAAAAGTGTACATCAGTTAAGCTGAAGTGCAAATAAAAATAGACCGATTTCCATCTCGATGTAAACAGTTAATCAAACGCCTTGTCGGGCGGGTAAGTGATGAAAATCTGCGTCAGTTTTGCGTCAGTCGCCAGTTGCGAACCACCTGAAAATGTCCCTTTGTGTGACCACTGACTCCATTTGGAGTCCTGTTTGATTCTCATTTTGAAAAACAGGATAAATACTGTCAACAATTCTGAACTGTGGGACCGTGTGACCAATATCAAGCCTGGAATCGGGAAACCCGCTAATATCGCGCTAACAGTCTGCCGATATGTAAGTTAGGGTCGGTTTGGCAGGACCAACTACACGGTTGCCAACATCCGCCTAAAGTGTTATATTAAAGTGTTATATTAAAGTGTTTTGGGGCCAGCGATTGTGCGATGCCCGCGCAACCGACGGGCACGGAGTGTACAACCCAACTGGACGTTTTCTGTCGCATTTAAAGGTTTTATGAAAGTTTGCATCACAGTCGGGGCGGGGTTTTTCGGCAGTCAAGAGACAGGATTCAAAGCTCCGCCGGCAGCGAGAAGCTAAAAACGCTTTTTTTCCAAACGAACCCATTTGGCAAGATAGATAAGATAAAATGAAGACATCCGACAAACAGATTGCCGCCAACCGAAAAAACGCCGCCAAATCCACCGGCCCGGTCACTGACGCCGGCAAACAGATCGCTTCACGCAACGCCCTCAAGCATGGGTTGCTGGCCCGCGAGGTCATCATCACCGACGGCGAGGGCGCTGAAGACACTGCCGAGTTTGAGGCCCTGCTGGCCGACTTCCAGGCCCACTACGATCCGCAGGGGCCGATGGAGGCCATTCTCGTCGAAAAGATTGCCGTCGCCCATTGGCGCCTCCGCCGGGCCCACCGCCACGAAACCGGCCTGATCCGCTCCAATCTGGACGAGTTGACCCGGAATTATTATCAGAAGAAGAATATCATCGGCGAGTCTCTGCACAAAACCGACGAGCAGGTCGACGCCGAGATTGATCAGGCCCGTGAGATGCTCACGGCCTGGCAGCAGACAAAAAAACAGATCACCAATCTGACCAAAACCGGCAAAGACCTCAGCGACAGCTACGACGACGATGTGTGGGATTGTCTCGCAGACAAACTGGACGAGATTGAATCTGCCCCGGAGGTCGATACCGAATCCCACGACACCCTTCGCAAGTCCCTCAACGCCGCCGGCTGGCCCGACCGCCGGATCGCCGATTGGCTCTTGGAGATTTGCGACGAAAACATAAAGTATCAGCAAGACAATATCGACAAGCTGCAAGCGGAAAAACAGACCAACCGGCTGACTTTGCAGGTCAAAAAAAAGCGTGCCAGCATCCCCGACGCCGGCAAGGTCAACCTGCTGCTGCGCTATGAGACGGCCATCGAAAAACAGTTCTACAAGGCCGTCGACCAGCTCGAACGCCTCCAGCGCCGCCGCGCCGGCGAGGCCGTCCCCCCGCCGGTCAACGTCGATGTCAACCTCAGCAGCGATAACGACAAATAATGTTGCAACTCTGTACCAAACATAAATCGGTGACATCCGCGAAATCTGCAGTTAAAAAAGTTTCTTCCCCTGGGGCACCTTGCAGGCGTTTAAGGACTATATGCATGT
>PXAQ01000125.1 GCA_003567095.1 Phycisphaerae bacterium | reverse complement strand
TCTTCAGTGTAACGCTTACCCTTCATGAGAAGACCTCCTTCACGTCCCTATTCTACCAGAAATCCTCTCACTTCATATGGTCCGATTTGAGGGGGCAAGGTCATGATTGTGCCTGAAGAGATGGCTTTCTGAAACTCACGATCTGCTGCATTTCCTTCTTCCCTTCTGATTCATTCCCCCATTTCTCAATCTCCGACAAAGCTCCTTCATCCATACCCTCTTCCCCTATCTGACAAGTGGAGTTCAGCACAGCAGCAGTGGTCAGGTATTCCGACCAAGGGTAAGAGGCAGCAGAATCAGACCAGCAATCAGTCCAAGCAAAGAATGAGCAGCAGAAGAACCATGAGCACTATCATCTTTTGGGGGCATATGGAGGCTTTGGGGCTGCAGGATTTCCTTGGGGCATATGAGACAATGGAGGCTTTGAATCTCAAGCAGAATACTCTTCCCCATTCGTAGCTCTGAGGGCAATGGAAGATGAACAAGCAAACCATCCTCTCAAGTACCAAACAGCATACACGAGTCCAATCTGATCCCCCTCATCCTCTCCTCCAACACCCTCACTATGGCCGCTCTCTGTTTCCCACTCGGTTTCTTCTTTCCATTCACGATTCGACTCAAGCTTGCCTTATCCATTCCCGCCATATCAGCCAACTCATTCTGCCCCAACCCACAAACCTCCATCAGCAAATCCAATCTCTCATTTCGTGCCATCTCTTCTTCCCTCACTTTCTATCCTGTCTGAAATTGTCCGTCGTGTCCCCCCAACCTATCCTTTCTCCTCTATGTGGGCTGTCGTGAAAACCACTCAATCCTCAATCCCCAAATCCATCCCATTTCCCCTGCCCATATTGCTCCCCTGTTCCCGCCATCATCTTCACTATCTCTCTTCCTGCCCTATTGATGGCTTTCTGCACTCCACCCGCAATCAGAAAAGCAATAATCCCAAAGATCAGATCCCCTATTCCTCCCATCTCCCAACTCACTTCATATCGGGGAACTCTATATTCTCGCTTGCCCATCTGCCTCCAATCAGAAATGGGTCGTGTTCCAAGCCCTCGTTCAAGCTCTCGATATTCACCTGTTTCCAGAATTGCATACTTCCCATCGAACTCAATTACTCTGCCCCTTACTTCTGCTTTGATGGGTGTATATGAGCTTTGAGGATGTTCAGAGAGGCGAGATGAGGTGTTTACGGGATACCACTTGCCTTCTTCGAGGTGGTGGGCGAAATCTACTGTGGCCTCTCTATATGATTTGGTCAGGGGCAGGTAGAAATAGACGAACAGGGCGGAGAACACCATCAGAAAGAAGAGAAAGGAAAAGCTCAGACATCCCCATTTGCTTGAAGGACCGAATATCTCTCCTGGCTTGCTCGAACTCATTGGTGGCTTCTCCTCTCATTGGTCTCATTGGTGGGAATTGGGGGCAGTATTCGTGGGATGGGTGTTTGGGCTTTGCGCTTCTTTGGCTTTGCCCTGTCTTATCGCTTTCTGCAGCATCTCCATATTGAGCTCTGAATCGCGGCAGTCAGCACAGAAGCGATATTGCCCACGAATGTCCAGATCAGTGTATTTCGGACCAGTGAGATCGAATACCAGAATCTGAGTGGAATTACAGCGCCCACATACATCAGAATCAGAGAGGAAATAGGGGAGGTTGTGCTCGTCCAGTTTCTTTCGGATTTCGTGCATGGGGGAATCTGATCTGCTTTCTCCTGTTCGCTCTCTTTCTGCCTTTATCCCTTTGCTCAGAAACCAGCGAATCAGAAAGAGAAGAATGCTGAGCGTCCATTGGGAAGTGCAGATAAGGAGAAAGACGGCGAGCAGATACAGAAGGTCACATAGAAGTTGACCCATGGGACCGAGAGGGGAATTAGGGGCATATCGGGTTGACTGCCATCCTTTGTGGAAATCCGGCATTGTGGGCATCTCCTGTGGTTGGGATAGTGGGATAGGGGGTCATGCTGCAAACCCACTGAGAGATACCAGCACAATCAACAATTCTCAACAGCCAGGAGGGGCCAGAAACTGGTGGAATATCGGGAATGGGGCTTGGGTCTATCGGAGAAAAGAAACTGGTTAGAGGGGATTGTGGGGGCTTGGAGATGGATGGGCAACAGGGGGCATCTATGGGGCTTAGTCAAACAACGTGGGAGGGGCATTGGGGGATGTGGGGGATGGCTCAGGGATTTGGTTGTCATTCTTGAGATGAGTGTGCTTGCTGTACATGGAATATGGCTTTCAAAGTGATTGTCGCCTGTAGCTACCATCCCCCCTCATCATTACTTCAATGGGCTATATTGGTCATGGCGATAGCCAAGACCAGTGCAGAGACAGAGCCAGAGTTGGGGTTGGTGGCGTGATACTGAGAGGTTGGGTTGCCTTGTTTCTCCCTTCTTTGGGTAATCAGGCTTTGCTCTTTCGTTCCCCTGCAAAGTCCTCCCGAGAATCGGTTCTACGGCGACAGGCTTATTCTCAACCCTCATGTCCAACGACATACGGCAAACAGCAACAGCAACGACAGAGATTCGAGACTGTGACCTTGCCCCCGTAAATCGGACCATCTGAAGTGAGAGGATTTCTGGTAGAATAGGGACGTGAAGGAGGTCTTCTCATGAAGGGTAAGCGGTACACTGAAGAGCAGATCGTGCGGGTCATGCGCGACATGGCTGCGTCTCCTGGTGCGATGGTGGCTGCGAGTGCAGGCTTCACTATTCAAGACATACTGATGCGCGAAAAGTTCCGTCTTTTCCTTGACAATTCT
>PXAQ01000047.1 GCA_003567095.1 Phycisphaerae bacterium | reverse complement strand
TCAGCATCGCGTTGCGCTGGACCTCCAGCAGTTTGATCAGCGTGCTGATCTCCTGCGTGGACAGGTCCCGGCCCGTCCATTCGGTCAGTTTGCCGCGGACATAATCGGCGTCGCGATTCAAAATGATTTCGACATAGTCATTGCGCACCGCCCAGGGGTCCGCTGCCAGCGGCTGCATTGTCTGGGCATACATATCGGCCAGCCGGTCGCGCAGCCAGTCCAGCGCGTCGCGCAGCGGAGCGCGCCAGTGCTGTTGGCCGCTGAGACTCTGCTCGCCGCTGCAGCCGCAGTTGGACTTCCAGCGCTCAACGCCGTGGGCGCAGCTCCACGAGCTGTCTTCGTGAATGGCCGCCTCGTATTCCGGCGGAAATTTTTCCAGGTATTCGCCGTAAATCGTCAGCTTGGCATCGGTCTGGGTTTCGATGTGGTGAAGACAATACGCCAGGGCCATATCGCCGTGCCGGTGATGATGGCCGAACGATTCGCCGTCGGTGGCGATGTGCACCAGCCGGGCGCGGGCGCCTTTGCCAAAAGCCTCGTTGATACGCTTGGCAAAATCCTCACCGCTGTGCAGCAGCCCGCCGAAGGCGACATCGTGGGCGATCGCGCCGGAATAGAAAAACAGGCTGATCTGCCTGCCGGACGGCAGATGGCAGACATACGGAACAGTAACATCCAGTGTCTTTTCGTCGACATCTTTCCAGTTTTTGGCGCCGATCTTTCGCACCTTCCGGGCCTGCATGGGCGATAAAATCGTAAACCCCATGCCGTGCTCGGCCAGCACCTCCAGCGTGTCGGTATTGACCGCGGTCTCCGGCAGCCACATCCCCTCCGGCCGGCGTCCGAAACGCGTCTCAAAGTCCCGAATCCCCCAGATCACCTGCGTATGCTTGTCGCGCTCGTTGCACAGCGGCAGGATCATATGATTATACGCCTGGGCCAGGGCCGCGCCGTGCCCGGAGAAACGCGCCATACTTTCCCGGTCCGCGTCCAGGATTTTCTGATACACATCCGGGGCCTTGCTTTCCAGCCAGGACAGCAGCGAAGGGCCGAAATTAAAGCTGATATTGGCGTAATTATTGACAATATTGACGATTTTCCGATCGCTGCCGAGAATGCGGGACGCGGCATTTTGGCGATAACATTCATCGGAAATACGCTCGTTCCAGTCGTGATACGGATACGCCTGATCCTGAAGTTCAATGTATTCAAGCCAGGGATTTTCACGGGGCGGCTGATAAAAATGCCCGTGAATACAGATATATTTATCCATAAAAACCTCAATGGTGGCAGCAAATGATGGATGTCCAGCGCGCAAAATTTGATACGCCTTCTTTTTGCAACCTCATTAAAAATAAGTATTTAAATCGTATAGTCATTTGTATTTGAAGCACGTCCGTCTTGGCCGTCTTCACCGGTTGCCTAGCGCTTGATGCCTTGAATTACTGAACGGCTCAAGTGTCTTTCATGTTGGTCCTGTACGCACACGAATCTTTTCTGTCTTGCCTGTTAACGGCCACTCTAAAACGGGTTGTTCGTCCAAAACAGCAGTAGTGTAGCGGAAAACTGTGGTGTCAACAAGCGTAAGGTTGAGCAGATCAAACAAAAAGTGTCTGGATGAAACAAAGGCGTCAATAGAGACAGAGAAATCCTGTAAAAATGGGGCTACAAAAAAAGCAGCGGCAAGGAGGAAACCGCTGCTCTTTCCCAGGCATAGAACCTGGCATTAGAAGGAGGAGGAGGGTAATGTTATCGTAACTTCATAGTTTATCGTCTTTTTAGTTCGCTTTTTTGTTTATTTGTTTAATCTTACGCTCTATATCGTCCTGTGTTCTCAGTAATTTTACCTAATTTCAGAAAGTAAATCAACCCATAAATCAAAATTTTTTTAATTTCTTTCTATTGCACAGCTTATGACGCTTATTCTCATGTATTTATCGCAAAATGTGGTTGCGATCTTAAAAAAATCACGTAATCAAGACCGAGCATTCAGGCTCTAGATTATCTCGTACAGAGGGGGTTACACCCCCGTTCAAGTGTTCCCCTGATATGGAACGCCTCTTGTCAACAGCCTATTTTTGACTTTTACACATTTGATTTTATCATCACACAGTCGGGGGCCTCCCAACGCGCCCCTTTATGCTCCGTCGCGTCGGCGTTGGCCTGACCCAAAGCCGGGTCGGCGACGAGGCGTAAGGGGCAAAGGGGCTATGTCGGGCCGCGAAGACCAGCGGCGGGGTCAGGAAAACACATCGTACATCAGCTCTTCGTAGTCCTGTGCCGAGCCTTTGTCCAAGCAGCAGGTGATGATTTTCTTGCCGAGCGGATCCAGATCCGGGTGCAGGAAATTCTTCAGCTCCTGCGCGAAGAAGGATTGCAGAATCCCCGCGCCGGCGTCGTATCCTTCGAAACCGACCTCAGGCTGTATCTCGACCTGCAGAAAGATCGGCGATATCGGCGTCCCTTCAACCTGCATCGCACTGAAGGCGTAGCCCAGCAGCGGACAGCGCGCCGGCTGAAGCTGTTGGGGGTAAAACTTCGCCACCCCGCGCCGGCCCAAGTACTCCCGGCTGATCCACTGCGGCATAAAGCTGACCTTCCATGCCCCGACGTGCTGGTTGGGCATCAGGACATACCGCACCCGGGGGGTGTTTTGGATCTGCCTCAACAGCAGGTTGGCATGATCGACAATCCGACCGGTAGCAAAGGGCCAGTAGGAACCGACGCCCTCGCTGGTCATCCCGATGGTGTCGGTGATGCTCGGGTTGTCGTGGCCGCGGGGAGCGACC
>PXAQ01000131.1 GCA_003567095.1 Phycisphaerae bacterium | reverse complement strand
CTGGTCGCCGGCTCGCTGATCTTCACCGATTCCAACCCATCTGCCAACACAAAGGATTGATATGTTTGACATGCTTGAAACCATCGACCACTCGCTCGTTCAGCACGGCCCGGCCAGTGACCGGATTTACCTGATGAAGCTCAGCGAACAGGATGTGCCCGAGTTGCCGGGCAAGCTGGACGCACTGGCCGAGCAAAACAGCTATTCCAAAATCTTCGCCAAGGTGGCCGCGCCGTTCAAGGCCCTGTTTGAAACGCATGGGTATATCGAAGAGGCGCGGGTGCCGGGATTTTACAACGGGCAGACCGACGGGTTGTTTCTGGCCAAATACATCGACCCGGAGCGTGAGATCGACCCGGAGCAAAAAACCATTGAGCATATCATTGAATTAGCCGAGCAGAAATGCCAGGCCGGCGGCAACGCCGCATCCGAGCCGTCCTTTTCCATCCGCACCGCCGAGGAGGCCGACGCCGACAGGCTGGCCGGGCTGTACAAAGAAGTTTTTGAGAGCTACCCGTTTCCCATCCATCAGCCGGATTATCTGGTCGAGACCATGCGATCGCATATTCTGTACTTTCTGGCCTTTGACGGCAAGACGCTGATTTCGGCCAGTTCAGCCGAGATGGACAGCGCAGCGCAAAATGCGGAGATGACCGATTTTGCCACGCTGCCGGCCTATCGCGGCCGGGGGCTGGCACAGTACCTGCTGGCCACAATGGAGCGGTATATGGCCCGCCACGGCATCCAGACCGGCTACACCATCGCCCGGGCCCTGTCGGCGGGGATGAACATCACCTTCGCCAAGAACGGCTACCACTACGGCGGCACACTGACCAACAACACCAACATCTGCGGCCGAATCGAAAGCATGAACGTCTGGTACAAGCCGCTGGGCACCGGCTGATTTTGGTGTGTCCGCCCCTCCGGTACAAGTGCGGCGGCAAGCCTGTTGCCGTTCAAACATACCTTGTATTTGCTGTATAATTAATCTGAAAATAATTGTTTTGCGTTTCGGCTTGGCTTGTGGTAGAGTTTAGATATGGCTAAATATCCAATCTATCTTGAAATGAACGGACGGCGGTCGGTAGTGATCGGCGCCGGGGCGGTCGCGGCGCGGAAAGTTCAGTCGCTGCAGGAGGCCGGGGCACGTGTGACGGTGATTGCCGAGCAAGTCCAGCCGGTGCTGGAAAAGGCGTTTTACCTGCCGCATGTGGAGCTGGTGCTCAGTCCGTATCAGAAGGCGTACCTGGTGGGCGCGACGCTGGTGATTGCCGCCACGGATAATCTGGCGCTGAATCGGCAGATCTTCTCGGATTGCCAGGAGCTGGAGATTCTCTGCAATGTGGTAGACCAGCCGGAGTTGTGCGACTTTTTTGTCCCGGCGGGGGTCAAACGCGGCGATTTGAAGGTCGCCATCAGCACCGAGGGCCATTGCCCGGCCTACGCCGGCCATCTTCGCAAAAAGCTGGAGGCGATCATCACCGATACGCACGGGCACTTTGTCGATGCCCTCGAGCAGGCGCGTCGGCAGGTCCTTGAGTCCATTCATAATCCCGATCAGCGCAAGGCCGTTCTCGGTCGTCTTGCCGGGGACGACTCGTTTGAGTATTTTATGCGTCACGGCACCGACCTGTGGCAGCAGCATTCCCATGAGCTGATTGCCGACTATGCCGAGGAACCGATCTGACGGCGCAGGGATAGCTGTCGCCCTGGCTGCGCCGGGGTTGGCCGCCTTTTGACATCGATAGCGGAGAATGGATACACGGACAGTGCACTTAGATGGATGCTGGGAGTTTAAGGAGTTTCCGGCCGCGGCGCGACGGATGCGCGACCTGGAGGACGGCCGATGGCTGCCCGCGCGGGTTCCTTCTTCGATTTACACCGATCTGATCGAGGCCGGCTGTCTGAGGCAGTTTGACCTGGAGGCCAACCCCGAAGATTTTCACTGGATCAGCGAGCGGGCGTGGATTTATCGCAAGCAGTTTGACCTGGACGCCGAGTTTTGCCGTGCCGATACCGCCGAGCTGGTCTTTGAGGGGCTGGATACTGTTGCGCAGATCTGGCTCAACGACAAGCTGCTCGGCAAAACGGAGAATATGTTCATCCCGCATCGTTTTGAGGTTGCGGATCGTCTTCGCTGCGGCACCAATACCCTGCTGGTCAAATTCCTTCCGGCCGCCGCCCACGCCGAGCGGCTGCTGAAGCGCTACGGGCCGATGAGCGAACATCATTACGGCGATCCGCGCCGGTCGTATATCCGCAAGGCGTCCTATCAGTTCGGCTCGGCACTGGGGCCGCCTGTGCCGGGCTGCGGCATTTTTCGCCCCGTCCGGCTGGAGGCCTGGAACGCGGCACGCCTTGAAAATGTGCATATACGCACCATTGACTGCGACGAGCATTGCGCCGATGTGGGGGTGGCGGTTGCTGTTCGACGCAGCGGCGGTCACGACCTAACTCCACTGCGGGCCCGACTGCGCATGACCGGCGGGGCTTTGACAATCGACCAGACGCTGGATTTTGAGGGCGGCCAGGGGCGAAACACCACCGTCATTCGCATTGAGCGTCCTATCTTCTGGCAGCCGAACGGACACGGCGTGCCGCATTTGTACCATTTGGAAACACAACTTTTGGACGGCACCGGCAAGCTGCTGGACATCCATCACAACGATTTCGGCGTTCGCAGGATCCGCCTCAGACGCGACAACCAGGCCGGCGGACGATCGTTTGGTTTTGTGGTCAACGATGCGTCGGTGTATATCCGGGGCGCGACCTGGGTGCCGCTGTCGATGTTTCCCGGCACG
>PXAQ01000189.1 GCA_003567095.1 Phycisphaerae bacterium | reverse complement strand
TTAACGCCTCGATGAAATGCGTCGCGTTCATATCGAAAATCGCGTGCAGCGCATCCAGCCGCAGCGCGTCCAGATGATAGTGTTCAAACCAGAAGAGCGCGTTTTCGATAAAATAATCCCGTACCGGATCGCAATATTGGTCATCGAAATTCAGCGACCAGCCCCAGGGCGCCTGGTAGCGATCGGAAAAGTACGGGCCGAATTCCTGCAGATAGTTGCCCTCCGGCCCCAGATGATTGTAGACCACATCCAATATCACCGCCAACCCCCGCCGGTGGGCCGCGTCGATGAATCGCTTAAAGCCGTCCGGCCCGCCGTAGGCGTCCTGCACCGCATAGGGATACACCCCGTCATAGCCCCAGTTACGGTCTTGTGGAAACTGCGCCACGGGCATGACCTCAACAGCCGTGATGCCCAGTTTGCATAGATAGTCCAGCTTTTCAATCGCCGCGTCGAAGGTGCCCTGCGGCGTGAATGTGCCGATATGCAGTTCATAGATGATGTAGTCGCCCAGCGCAACCGGCTCAAAATCGCCGTCGGTCCAGGTAAAAGACGAATGGTCAATCACTTCGCTGGGTCCGTGGACGCCCTCGGACTGGGCGTGCGAGGCCGGGTCGGGCCGCTCAATAGGCTTATCACTGCCGTTATCCAGCCGGTAACGATACTGCGCCCCCGGCGGCACATCGTTTAACAGCCCCTGCCAGTAGCCAAACTCCAAGCGCTGAAGGTCTTCGATTCGTTCATCCGGACTTAGCAGGTGTACCTGCACCGCCCTGGCAAACGGCGCCCATACCGTAAATTGACACTGCCGGTTGCCCACATACGTCGCTGCGGTTCTCATTCTCGCCTCCATTGCCGGGGCACCCCGGTCTCGGCCGACAGATGCCCCAAAAAAATCACATTCCATTCTGTCCATCGGTTTGGTTTTCTCTACGACGTTAGTATACCACCGGTGCCCATCACATTTGAAGCACAAAATTGACGTGCGTGTGGCTTTTAAAATGAAACTTAAAGGCCTTTTTTCGTTTATTTAAGGGGTATCGTCCAGCCGTTCGATGTCATCGGCCTCAAATATGGCTTTTTTGTACGCAATCACAATGCCGCGGACAGACAGATTCGGCACATAGGAATCGACAAATTCGCAGTCATCTTTGAAAACCTCCGCCGCGCCGCCGGTCAGGATCACATGCGGCCAGCGTCCCAGCTCTTCGGCGTATTTGCGACAAAGCGTCTCCAGAAGCCCGACCGCGCCCCAATAGACGCCGGCCCGCATGGCCTCTTCGGTGGTGGCGCCATAGACCGAGGCGGGCTTTTGCATCGGCACCTGCGGCAGCGCAGCGGTATACTGGTGCATCGCCGCCAGCGCCATCGCAAAGCCCGGGCTGATGGTCCCGCCGACAAAGACCCCGGATTCATCAACCAAGTCGATGGTCACCGCCGTGCCGAAATCGGCCACGATCACGGCATTTTCGACCACCGCATAGGCCGCCGCAGCGGTCACAAGCCGATCGGTGCCAACCTCCAGCGGATTTTCGACGGCCGTCTCCATCGGCAGCGGCACATCCTGACCGATCAGCTTGATCGGTTCGCCCAGCTCGTCCCTGCATATCCGTCGCACCTGCTCAGTGGCCTCGGAACTGACGGAACTGACGACGATGGCGGCATCTTTAACCGGCTCGGCAGCCGACTGAACCAGCGGCACCTGGTCCCAGCAGTCGGCCAAAAAACGGCCAAAGTGCCCCTCAAACGCCTCGTCCCTCAAGTCCATCGCAACAAGCTGCTGCTCTTTGTCATCCAAGAAAAAAGCGACTTTTATAATACTGTTGCCTATGTCAATCGCGATTAAATTCATACACTACCGTGTTTCGTTTGTATCCGACGGATCGGAGTTGTTATCTATTGGGCCCCGGCGCGACCCGTTGGGCGCCGTAAACGGCGCATCGGCCTGCTCGTCTGCCCCATGAGGCCGACGGACCAGCGTCCAGAGCCTCTCGAGCAATTCTTTGATGCCCTGACCGGTCACCGCCGAGATCACCATCACGCTCTCGACCGCCAGCCGCTCTTTGATATCCTCGCAGAACAGCCCGTCGGCGTCAAGGTCGGCCTTATTAAGCACAACCAGCTCAGGCTTTTCAATCAGCGATGTGCTGTGCAGTTCCAGCTCATGGCGTATCTTGTGGTAATTGTCCACCGGATCGGAATCATCGGGCGGCAGAATGTCCACCACATGCAGCAGGATCCGCGTGCGCTCGATATGCCTGAGAAAATCATGTCCCAGCCCCGCGCCGCCGTGAGCGCCTTCGATCAGCCCGGGGATATCGGCCATCACAAACCGGCGAAAATCGCTCAGCTCGACAATCCCCAGCACCGGCGAAAGGGTCGTGAAGGGGTAGTTAGCAATCCTGGGGCGGGCGGCGCTGCACCGCGCGATCAGTGTGCTCTTGCCGGCGTTGGGCATCCCCACCAGGCCCACATCGGCAATCAGCTTCAGCTCCAGCCGCAGGTCGCGCTGCTGGCCCTCTTTGCCGGGCGTGGCAAAACGCGGTGTCTGGCGGGTGGAGGTGGCAAAGGCCTTGTTGCCCTTGCCGCCGCTGCCGCCGCGACAGATGCGCACCTGCATCCCCGGCTCGCTCATATCCTTGAGCAGCAGATCGTACTGGCGGTCAAAGACCAGCGTCCCCGGCGGCACGGGGATGACCAGATCCTCGCCGTCGGCGCCGGTTCGGTTGGCCCCTTCGCCGGGTCGGCCGTTGCCGGCCTGCCAGTTGTGCCGACCGGAAAAATCCAGCAGCGTATCGACCG
>PXAQ01000188.1 GCA_003567095.1 Phycisphaerae bacterium | reverse complement strand
GACGGTTCGGCATACCGCCGCGGTGCTGCCGGCCGACAAGCCGCGGTACCTGATGGGCGTCGGAATGCCGATAGATATTGTCCAGTCGGTGCGGGCCGGCGTGGATATGTTCGACTGCGTCCTGCCGACGCGAAACGGGCGCAACGCCTTTGCGTTTACCGCCGGCGGGCCGCTAAGGATACGCAATCAGCAATACGCCCGCGATACCGGGCCGATTGAGGCCGACTGCCCGTGTCCGGCGTGCCGGGAATTCAGCCGCGGAGCGATTCGGCATTTTTTTAATGTCGGCGAGATGCTCGGACCGATTTTGATGACATTGCATAATATAACGTATTATCAGCGTTTAATGACCGATATAAGAGGACAAATTGAAGACGGAACCTTTGAGGCGTGGGCGGATGCCTTCGTCGAAAACCATAAACGACAATGTGAACCGATACTGAATGAGGAAATGACACCATGAAATCATTATGGATGCTTGCTTCGGCAAATGACAACGGCCAAGGTGAATTGATCACAATGGATGAGCAAAACGCCGCCCCGACAACGACGCAAACTCAGGAAAACGGCGCCCCGGAGGCGGCCAACGACGTACCGGAAGAACGGCCGGGTCTGGACCCGATCATGATGGTCTTGTTCCTCGTGCTGGGTATCTATTTCTTTTTGATTGTGTTCCGCGGGCCGCGCAAAAAGCAGCAGGAACACAAGAAGATGGTCTCCTCGCTGCGCAAGAATGACCGCGTGCGCACCGTCGGCGGGATCATCGGGACGGTGCTGGATATCCGGGACGATGAGATCGTGATCAAGATCGACGAGTCGACCAATACCAAGATGCGCATTACGCCGTCGGCGATTGCGACGGTGCTGAGCAATGCCGAGGTTAAATAACGCCAGCGGCGAACACGGCCAGGATGGCCGTGATACGTAAAACCCAACGCACGGCCAAGATGGCCGCGCTACAATACCTATGCTAATTAATTGACGGGAACTGAATTATGGTTAAGGATCATTTTTGGAAAATCGGTATCATTTTGATTGCGGTGGTGATTTCGGCACTGTATGTGTATCCGCCGCATGAAAAGCTGGCGCTGGGTCTGGACCTGGCCGGGGGCACCAGCCTGGTCTATGAGATCGACCCGGCGGGCCTGGAGCCGCACGAGCAGCGCGGGCTGGCCGAAAATATGATTCCGATTCTGATGCGGCGTGTGGACCCGACGCACGTGGCCAATATCGTGATGCGTCCGCAGGGCGATACGCGGATTGAGATACAACTGCCGCTGGCCAGTGCCGAAACACGGCAGCGGCGCGAGGCGTATGAGCAGGCGCTGATGGAACTGGAAGAGCAGAACCTCAACCTGCTTCGGGTGCGCCAGGCACTGGGCCTGGACCCTGACCAGCGGCAGGAGCAGTTCGAGCAGTTTGCGCGCAGCGATCCGGATCGGATGGAGGTGCTGGATCATCTGGCCGAGGTCTACGACCAACGCCGCCAGAAACAACAGCAGCGCGATATGCTGGCCGATGAAATGGAGCAGGTGCGCGAGCAGTTTGCCGATGTCGGGCTGGACTATGAACAGCTTCAGCATAACCTGACCCGATGGGCCGGGATGGACAGTGAGCCGCGGCGGCAGGCTGTTGCCGAGTATGTCAAAGCCAATGTGCCCGCCGATGACGACGAGCAAGAGGAAAATGACGATGACCCGGATGCCGACACTGACGATGCGCTAAGCGAATCCCAACGGCAGGCGCGCAACGTGATTGACGATTATATCGCGCTGTATCAGCGATGGGAGCCGATTGTCAACGCACTGACCGACCCGGAAGAGGGGCTCAATGTGCAGTGGCACGCGGCCATCGGTCAGCTTCAGACGCTGAATCTGAACATCAGCCGGTTTCGCACGATCCTCGATATGCAGCCCGACTCGCCCGAACGGAGGGAGTTGATCGAGCAGTTAACGGCGCAATTTCCCATGCGGGCAGATCGGATCGCTGAAACGGTTGAGGTGTACGACGCCTATCGCGATATCGGCGGTCGGCTGGATGATCCGGAAGACCTCAAGCGCATGCTCCGGGGAGCGGGGGGGCTGGAATTTCGCATCCTGCCGACGATGGAGCGGTTCAACGAGTTGCAGCCGTATGTCGAGGCGCTGGCCGAACGCGGGCCGGCGGGAGCTTCCGACGCGCGGTATGTGTGGCTTGAAATCGAGGACTGGGAAAGCTGGGCGCGGGGCAGCGGCATTGAAAGCCGATTTGGCGACCGTTATTATGTGCTGGCCTCCAACCAGCCCAACGAAACCATGCTTCAGCGCGGCGACCGCACATGGCGGCTGCGGCGGGCGGCGCCGACCACCGACCAGCGCGGCGCCCCGGCTGTGGCGTTTAGCTTCGACGATGTCGGCGCGACGCAGTTTTACCGGCTGACCAGCGCCCACATGGGGCGGCCGTTGTGTATTCTGCTGGACGACCGGGCGATTTCGGCGCCGGCGATTCAGGCGGCTATCAGCCGGCAAGGGATTATTACCGGCCAGTTCTCACGCACCGAAGTGGATGATATGGTCAACAAGCTCAATGCCGGTTCGCTGCCGGCGCGGCTCAGCGAGGTGCCGATCTCCGAGCGCACGATCGGGGCGACGCTGGGGGCCGACAACCTGCAGCGCAGTATCCGCGCCGGGCTGATCGGGCTGGCGCTGGTGGCGGCGTTTATGCTGGTTTACTATATGCTGGCCGGGGCGATTGCCGATATGGCGCTGATGCTGAACATCCTGTTTGTGCTGGGGATTATGTCGCTGCTGCAGTCGACGTTTACGCTGCCGGGGATCG
>PXAQ01000256.1 GCA_003567095.1 Phycisphaerae bacterium | reverse complement strand
TGGAGGGCCTGCCCAACGGGCGTGCCCAGCGCGATCAGGACAAAATCCGAGTCGCCCTCGCGCAGCAGCGCGCTTTTGCCGACCTCATAAGGCATATGCGACCCGAAGTCATCGTCCGGGACCCTCCCTTTGGGATAGCGAATCGCAAAGGGCTTTTGGGTCTCGGCCGCCCGTTCCAACGACCGGCACAATTCCCACTCATCGGCCGGAGCGGCGATGACCAGATTCGGCAGCAGCCTCAGATAGCCGATATCCCACAGCCCGTGGTGGGTTGGTCCGTCGTTGCCGACCGCGCCGGCGCGGTCGATGCAAAAGACCACCGGCAGATTCTGCAGCGAGACCTCCTGAAAGATCTGGTCGAAACTGCGCTGCAGAAAGGTCGAGTAAATGCAGACGAACGGCTTGAGGCCCTGTTTGGCCATGCCCGCGGCGATATCCACCGCTACGCTTTCGGCGATGCCGATGTCGTAATAGCGGCTTTTGAAGCGGCGGCGAAAGTTGACCAGCCCCGTGCCGTCCGCCATGGCGGCGGTGATGGCGATGATTTTCTCGTCCTGGCCGCCCAGTTCGGCTAGTTTATCGCCGAAGGCCTCGGTAAAGCTGCGCTGCCCGCCGGCACTGGGTTCGCTTTCGCTGTTCAGCGCAAAGGGCCCGGTGCTGTGGTACTTGCACGGGTTGTCGTCGGCGGGCGTAAAGCCCTTGCCTTTTTTGGTATACACATGCAGCAGTGCGGGCCGGTCCAGCTCCGAAAGCCCTTTGAACAACTCGATCATTGAACCGATATCATGGCCGTCAATCGGGCCAAAGTAGGGAATGTTCAGACTCTCAAACAGCCGGCTCGGCGTGATTGCCATCCGCAGCGTCTTTTTGACATTCTCCAGCGTCTCTTCCATCCGCGGGCCAATCAGCGGCAGATGTTCCAGCATTCGGTTGGTGGTTTTGCGGATGTCCTCGTAGGTATGGCTCAGCCGCACCCGCGACATAAACCCGGCCATCGCGCCCTGTGTGACATCAATGGCCATCGAATTGTCGTTCAGAACAATCAGCAGTTGTCGCTTGACCAGGCTCAGGTTGTTCAGCGCCTCAAACGACAGGCCGTTGACGATGCTGGCATCGCCGACCAGCGCAACAATCTTTTCGTCCGAGCCTCGGTGCTGGGCGCCCAGGGCCATTCCCAGCGCCGTGGCGATGGACGTGCCGGCGTGGCCGACGCTGAAGACGTCGCAGTCGCTTTCGGCGGGACTGGGAAAGCCGCTCAGACCGTTTTCCTGCCGCAGTTGATCAAACATTTCGCGCCGTCCGGTCAGGATTTTGTGCGCATAGCACTGATGGCCCACGTCCCACAGCAGGCGGTCGCGGTGGAAGTCAAACGCGCGGTGCATTGCGATCGTCAGCTCCACCACGCCCAGGTTGCTGGCCAGATGCCCGCCTGTGCGGCTGACCGAATGCGTTATCACGTCCCGAATCTCACCGGCAACCTGCGTCAACTGGTCATCAGTCAGCATCTGCAAATCTTCCGGTCCATTGATGTGTTCAATCAGTTTTGTCATGTTTCAATCGTTGATTGTGATGGGCTATAGTCCATCCTACGTTATCATTTATCTGATCGCCAGCGTACGCTGCCGGGCGATCCCAAATCCTTTGATCTCGATTACATCAGACCTCAGCGACACATGATACCACACGGCCGTCTGTTCGGCGCGCTCGACCATCGCCTCCAGCGCGACATAATGCACGCCGTCCTGCTGTATGCCGCCGTCCCGATGCCGGTGGCCGCAGATATACGCCTTGACACAACCGCTACGCTGCAGTATCGCGATCACTTGCTCGGCGTTCCAGAGCGTATGCTTATCCCCGGCCGGGACCAGCGGCTGGTGGCCAAAGACAATCACCGGCAGTGTTTCGTGATCGGCCTCGTCCAGAACAGCCGTAAGCCAATCCAACTGCCGGTCGCCCAGGGCGCCGTTGTACGGCTGGGCGTTCTCGGCCCCGCGCTCGGAAAGACGCCGAAGCCATTGGCACCCGGCCTGGTACGGCTTGCTGTCTTCGTCCCAGCCGCCCTGAACCGCCACGTCCTGCGTATCAAGCACCACAAACCGCCAGCCGTGCAGGTCAAACGCATAATAAGCCCGATCCATGTGCAGGATCGCCATGGCCTGCTCACGGCCAAGCCCGACAAAATCATGGTTGCCCAGCACGTGATACCGCGGCACAACAAACCGGTCATACACCGCTGTCGCGCCGGTCAATTCCTCGCGCGCCGCGGCGCCGCCGTCAATCATATCGCCCAACTGAATCACAAACGCCGGTCGAGGTCGAAGAGCGTTCACCGCCGCGACACACTCGCCGAGCCGATTTTTCGACAGGGCATAATGTCGCGCACCATCTGCCGATTTCTCGGCGTACTGCACATCCGCCAGCATTGCAAATGTTACCGATTTTCCTGACCGCATAATTCTGTCGGATTTATTTCGTTCTCTCAGCCATCTCCATCGCAAGCTGTCTGAGCACATCGGCCTGCGGGCCGAAATGCGCGATGGCCGCGATGGCCTCATCGGTGACGCTCTGCAGCATCTGCCGCGAGGCGTCCTGCCCGACCAGCGCCGGATAGGTCAGCTTGCCCTGAGCGGCATCCTTGCCTGCGGTCTTGCCGAGCTGCTGACTGCTGGCGGTCACATCAAGCAGATCGTCGGCGATCTGAAAGCCCAGGCCGATCTTCAGCCCGTACTCCAGCAGCGCCGTCAGGTCCTGCTGCGATGCCCCGCCGGCAATCGCTCCCAGCCCTGCCGCAGCCGAGAACATCTTGGCCGTCTTGTGAACGTGGATATAC
>PXAQ01000216.1 GCA_003567095.1 Phycisphaerae bacterium | reverse complement strand
CCCAAATAAACTGGTTTTGTTTGTGTATCTGCTCTGTATATATACATAATATATCTTACCGAATAGGATTGCAACACCTTTTTTTATAAAATTCACACTTTTTTTATTAGTCGTTGTATTTGCTGAACTTATGGATGTGTGTTTTTTTTTTTTCACCCTCATAGCGGCGGTAGATTGTTGAGGGTCATTTTGACCCTTAACAATCTTGCCGCTTTTACCGCCTATGCCGTCCGGATTCGGTATCGCCTTCTTCAAACACTCCGTCGCCTTTTTGTAGGTATCGTGTGATACCCCGGCCATCGCAGCTATGACTTTCTTGGTGTCAATAGGGGGTTCCCGTTTGTCAGATTTCTTACAAACGGGAGTATTTCCCTTTTTCAGTGTCTCTACCTGTTTTTCCTTCGCCTTCGCCTGAATAGAAGACTTGACGGATTCCCTTTTCTCAATAAGCGAGACACGGTCTATTGGGTGAAGGTTTCGGCGGCCTAACTTATCAGCAGTAGAAAACATTGGGTCAAAATGACCCACGGTTCACCACCCCGCACGCGTGAGATCACAAACACCCGATGTTATGCCACATAACTTCGTCGTCGAATTCGTCCGGGTCCAAGTCGATGAACGAAAAACCGACGGCACGCCGCATAAGAAAATTCTCCTGGCCACATTGGCAGGCCATCGCCATCGCGATCGCGCCATCAATCTTTTGGGATTCGCGCCGCTTCGTGATTCGATACCCGCGATCAGATTCACGGGCCTGGGCGTTCAGCAAGTGTTGCAGAACCTCCGGGTCATCGTACAAAACAATCTCACGGTTGTTCAGAAGCCCATGCAGCGTCTCAGACATCCGGCACAGATTGCCGGTCGTTTGCGGATATTCAATCATTCTGATACCCTCATTCCGCATAATCGCCGCCGTCCGCTGGCACTGGTACGGGTCAAAGAAAACCGCCGCGACGTCGTACGTCATCGCCCACACCCGCAGCGTTGCCTCGATGGTGCTGCCCATATCCAACGTTTTACCGCCGACAGGCTGAAACAGTGCATGGTCTGTCAGCACCACCCGGCCCCCCTCTTGACGTACCGCGACCAGCGCTGAACAGTCCCACTTTAAACCCACGTCCAGGCCCACCGCCACAGATGGCCGTGTCGCTTCACTGCTGCCCCTCTGGAGCGTTTTATCGACACACTCGGCCAAAACATCAGGCTCGATAAACGCCTCTTCTGCGCTTGTCCATTCGTTGCAATGGAACCGCCGATAACTGTTCTCACGAAGCCGCCCACGCTGGGCCGCAAGATACGAATCACTTACCCACGGTATCCCGTCATAATCCGTTCGCCAATAAAAGTAAAACTTCGGGTCTGGGGGGAAGGCTCCGCTTTCAATGTCACGCCCCCGCTTGTACCAGCCCCACAGAATCGAATCATCATCAGACGAAAAACCAGCGTAAGTCGTCGTCAATGTCAAACTATATTTGCCTGGGGGCGTCGTCATTTCATCAACCGTTCTCTTTTGCTCTGTCGTCGAAAACTGCCAGCTTTCGTCCAGAATTGTCAGGTCGGGATTCAATCCGGCATTCGTCGTTGAACACGCTAACACACGAATCGTCGCCCCCGTCGGCTCATAAACCACGGAATCACCACGAATCACACAATCAGACTTCAGTGCGGGGTGTAAACGGCACGCCTGCTGAATTTTACGAAAAACGACAAGCTGCCCCTGGTCTCGGTCTGGGCCGAGAATATAAATCTCGGCATCCGGCTTGTTCACCATAAACCAAACGGCAATCAGGGCCGCCAATGTGGACTTTCCGGCCTTTTTCACCATGCCCAAAACAGCCAGTGACGGCCGGTCCTGCTCTTGTTTACCGAACAAATCAGCCAATAAATCTTTTTGCCAGTCCAACAGCACAATCGGTTTTCTTGTCTCGGTCAAATAAAAACAGTACTCGGCAAAGTCTATGATGTTTTCCTTGTACCGCTCAACTTGACTTGAAGGCATCGCCGCCATTTCGGCCTTCGTCTTACGCCGCCCGCGGCCCAGGTTCGCCAACTGCCGCGCCCGCTTTTCAGGATCCTTGGCGATATAGCTCTCACGGCTCCGATACCCGCCTTTTTTCTTGGTTTTAGCCATTTTTTACCTCATAAAGTACGCCCGGACGATACGCCCGGCCATGTTCAATTTTATAAGCCATTGTCCAGCAATAGGTTAACTTGGCATGACCTCTTGCTTGTCAGGTAAGAGTTCAGTCGTTTTCAAGGCGACCAGAGTACACCTCATCATAATCACAATCACACACACCAAAACCACCGCGGCGCGACACTGTGTCATGTACGGTCATAACATCGACGACATGTTTCAATATTTTCCGGACAGTGGCACCATGCCATTTCTCGCAATCCGGCATTTCACGCCTTGCCGCCTGAAGTTCATGTTTGGCGTTCCATAGGTGTCTTTTAACTTCACAATAACATTTTTTACTCATTTTTTGCCTCCTGGGGGGGTAATAACATTACTAACATTACTAACATTACTAACATTTGTTTTTAGGCCAGAAAGTGAGTTAGTTAGTATAGTTAGTAATATAAGTAATTATACTCTCTTAGGTACTAACTAAAAACCATTGCCAACATCCACGTTTCGGATTATGAACATCTATTTTTCCGGCTGCTCGCAGTTCTTTCCGTGCATCAATGGCAGTCTGCTCACTGATTCCGGCATCGGATATGAATTCCATCAGCGTATCGCCTTGCAGATCGCCGCCGGCCAATGCATTCAAGATAATAGTTTTCGCCTTTTCTTTTTTGCTGGGCTTCCGCTTATCCGGTGCAGCT
>PXAQ01000205.1 GCA_003567095.1 Phycisphaerae bacterium | reverse complement strand
GCACGCGGGATTTGTTGCGCACGGCCTGGACGTGGTGGTTGTAATAGCCGACATCCAGACAGCGGGCCGCCAGTGTATGCAGGCGAATGTTGTGTGCGGCCAGGGTGTTTCGCAGCACCGCCGCGGCGACATCGACCGCCTCCGGGTTATCGGCCAGCGGCAGGTCGGCCAAATTCCTGTGCCATGGATAGGCGGCCAGTCGCTCGGCGGCGTCCGGACAAAGGCGGCTGAGCAGGTCGGCGGCGGTTTGCGGCAGCGAGGTGTGGGGGTCCATCACGGCCAGACAGGACAGCACCGTGCGGCGAAGATGGCCGACACCGCTTGCGGGGGTGTAGGCTTTTTTGCTGTCGGTAACCAGCAGGCGGCCCTTGAGGTGTTTTTTCTGTTTGGCCACGGCCGGCTCGAGCAGGTCCCACAGGTCGGCGCGCAGCAGGTCGGCGGGCACTTGTATTGCCGCGACCGAGACCACCAGCGGGCCCAGCAGCGGCCCGTATCCGGCTTCGTCAATTCCTGCCAGGATCACCATAGGAAAAAATTCAAAAAACAAAGTTTACCACGGGCTTTCGCCCGAGGCTACAAAATATCGCCCTTCGGGCTTATCACGTTGGTTTGACAGCGGTCAGCCAGGCGCTGCCGATGACATCCCAACGGGCGAGAAGGCGGACATCGGTAAAGCCGGCGCGTTCGATCTCGGCGGCCAGTTCGGGCCGACTGTAGGCGCCGACCATGATGTTGAACAGAGCCGGGACCAGCGGGCCGGTCTTGTCGTCGGTCAGCAGGAATTCCTGGACAATCAGCATCCCGCCGGGCTGCAGCGCGGCAAAGGCTTTGCCAAGTTTCATCGCCGCTTGGCTGTCGGGGCCGTGCAGGATGTTGGACATCAGCGCCGCGTCGTAGCTCTGGCCGAAGTCGTCGCTGTCCCAGCTTCCTTCGCGCACGGCGACGCGGTCGGTCAGGTTGTGCTCGGCGATGGTCCGGCGGGCGACGGCGATGGTCTCGGGCAGGTCAAAGACGGTGCAGCGCAGCTCGGGATAGCGCCGGCAGGCGAGGATCGAATAGGTGCCGGGGCCGCCGCCGACATCCAACAGCGACGCTTTGCCGGACAGATCGATTGCATCGAGAAATATCCGGCCGCGACCGGCCATGGTGATGTTGTGCATGCCGAGGATGAAGTTTTCGTGGGCCTGCGGGGTTTCGGTATCCTCGGGCTGGGTCAGGCCGACTGTTTGCGGCAGCTCGCTCCAGACATCCCAGACGACCGACGCGTGGGCGATGATGTTGCCCTGATACATCGGCTTGCCTTCGACGAGAAACTCGGCGCTGAGCGGCGTATTGCAGTATCTATCGCCCTCTTTTTTCAGCAACCCCATCGCGGCGCCGGCAATCAGCAGCTTTTCAAGTAAATCACCCTTTACTTTGCAGGACGCGGCCAGTGCATCGGTGGTCTGCCGCTCACGGTCCAGCAGCGTAAAGACCTTCAGACCCGTCAAGACGTGCAGCGTCCGCGCCGCCCGGTAACTCCACGTCAATTCATTGAGTTTTTCCAGTCCGTTTTGCACAATAATCTCCTAATCATATCGATGGAAATTCTGTATAAACCCTGTTTTTGAGCCATCAGTCAAGCTTTTTAAGGTGCGGCCAGACTGCCTGGGGCCGCTTCACTGTGGACTCATTCGGTCTTTTAATAAAAAAATTGCTTGACCGCTCATTTCAATCGTATATAATACGGTAGTACTGGTTACGTGTAAACTCCTATTAAACCGGTATTGACTTTGTGAACCGTGCATTCACCGAATAGAAGAGTATATAGATCGGTGAGCTGTGGTCGTCACTTTTGATCCGCATTCGCTAATCCCTGTGCTCTGTTGGTGTAGAGTGGCGGTTTGGACGCACACAAACAACTACAAGAGGAGAGATTATATGCTACAAATGTCAGATCGACAAAAAGAGGTCTTCGGTAAGATTGATAAAACCGCAGACACCGCACAATGGCGCGACTGGAAATGGCAGCTTCGCCACCAGATCCGCAGCATTGATACGTTTGAAAAACTGCTCGGCGTGAAATTTGAGGCCGATGAGCGGCGTGAGCTTGAAGCAATTACGTCGTGTTTTCCGGTCGCGATTACGCCGTATTACCTGTCGCTGATTGACATCGATGAAATGGACAGCGATCCAATCTACAAGCAGGCGTTTCCGCTCACGCTTGAGCAGGCTACGTGTACCTCCGAAATGGCCGATCCGCTTTCGGAGGATAAGGACAGCCCCGCGCCGGGCATTACGCACCGCTACCCGGATCGTGTGCTGTTTCTGGTCAGCAATGTCTGCTCGATGTACTGTCGGCATTGTACGCGCAAGCGGCGGGTCGGCGATGTGGATTTTATCCCGGACAAAGAAACGATCCAGGCTGGGATTGATTACATCCGCAATACGCCGCAGGTGCGCGATGTGCTGCTCAGCGGCGGCGATCCGCTGATGCTCTCGGATGAGTATCTGGACTGGATTTTGACCGAGTTGCGGTCGATTGAGCACCTGCAAATTATCCGCATCGGCTCGCGTATGCCGGTGGTGCTGCCCTACCGGATCACGGACAACCTGGTCAAGGTTCTCAAAAAGCACCAACCGCTGTGGTTTAATACCCATTTTAACCATCCGCGCGAACTGACGCGATCCTCGTCCGAGGCGCTGGCCAGGCTGGCTGATGCGGGTATTCCGCTGGGCAACCAGTCGGTGCTGCTGGCCGGGGTCAACGACTGTCCGCGTATCATTAAGTCGCTGTGCCATAAGCTGGTGATGAACCGGGTGCGGCCTTACTATCTGTATCAGTGCGATCTGT
>PXAQ01000009.1 GCA_003567095.1 Phycisphaerae bacterium | reverse complement strand
TTTAGATTGCTGCCATAAGTCTATGTATTAAATGATCTTATGGAATTAACAATCGGATTTCTAATCCGTAGGTCGCAGGTTCGAATCCTGCCGGGCGTGTTTCCTTAAGTTGTTTCATTTTTAGGCTTACAGTATCACTCTTTTCCGAAAGCTTAGTATGACATCGCTGGTTTTGAATAGAAATCGACTTTAAGACATCAAAAAGGCGGTTTGCCTGAATTTTCCACCAACGTTAAATAAGGACTTACGAACAAAGTAGCGCTGTCGTTTTAGGTCGTGGGCTATCTTTTTCTGTCCCGTCGGAACGAAAAACGGCAGATGCTAGTGCGCACGGCACCAATACATTCGGCGTAAAATCCGAAATTTCTCTGTGGAAAGAACTATTGGCCAACTGAGTCTCCCGTCAGAGCATCCAACGGCAAAAGCTCAGGATATCGCTGTGTTGCGACGAAAGAATCTGTGCCTGTTCCAAACAAGTCTGACCATCGCGGCTATTAACTCTGTAAGGCCCTCTTTCGGCGTTTGCAATAGCCAATATATCGCTTATATCGGGCTCAGGTCGATCGCGGCGGCGGGGCGGTGGTTTGGGCCTCGAACAATTTGCAGGGCAGCATGACCCGCAGTGCAGGGCTGGCCGGGTGGCGCACACGATTGATCAGCCGTCGCAGCGCCTCGGCTCCGATCCGTTGGGCCGAAACCGAGATGCTGGTCAGCTTGGGGCATCCGAGCGTATTGTCTTCACTGTCATCGAATCCGACGACGGATACGTCTTTCGGGATACGGAAACCCCGATCGATAAGTCCTCGGCAAAGCAAATATCCCACCCAGTCACTGGCACAAACCCACGCTCGGACCCCATGCTGCATACGTCGCATTGCGGATTCAATTTGACCTGTGAGAACAATTTCTTTATCTTCCAAATGGGCCGCCGGCAGCGCGATGGTGTCAGCGGGATTGTAGTCCAGTCCCATGCGGGCCAGAGCGCTGATATATGCGCCAAAGCGTCTGCGTGAAAAATCCACTTGGGGGCAGTGGCCGAAAAACCCGATTCGCCGATGCCCCAGCCCATACAAATGGTCGGTCAGTGCATCAATGCCCTGGATTTCATCAACGCCCACCACGTCAATGCGCGCCTGCGGGTAGGGCTGCTGAATCGCCACACAGGGTTGACGTGATGCCAGACGGTTGACAATGTCTTGGGGCCAATTGTTGACCAAAATCAGTCCCGACATTTTACCCTCGCGCATTGCGGGAGGTTGATGTTCTTGGTCAAAAATATATTCACAGCGTTCTTCGCTGACATAATGCAAAATGAGCGAAACGTTCAGCTTGGCACACTTTTCGCTCATTCCGGCAAAATACGTCGTATGTTGCCATTCATGAAGCTTGCGTAAAATCAACACCCCAACCATATAAGATGTCGTTTCCTCGGCGATGGCTTGCTGCCTGCGGCTGCCGTTCATGTACCCAAGCTGACTGGCCATATTCACGACACGGCTGCGCGTTTCAGAATTGATGTCCGAATAGTCCCCCCGGAGTGCTTTGGACACCGTCGCGACCGACAATCTCAGAGAGTCGGCGATATCTTTCTGATTGATCTTGTTCTTCGACATCAGATTACACTTTAGCAAGATTTTCGATTTGAGTCAACTGTTTACGAAATTTTTCGGCGAAATTTCGATAATTTCCATCATGCGCATTAGCTAAACGGACACGCGAATCTATTTTGGTGTTCAATCTAAATATTTATATCATATTGTTAATAAAGGGCTTAGGGTTAAATTATTGAGTTCCGAAATAAATAGGACGAGCTATGAGATGTTTCGAGAAATTTACTACGATATTTCGAATTTCTAAATTTTTTTAACCCAAATTTCTCACTTGGGGGTCAAAGACGAACCCTTTGACCCCCAAGTGAGAAATTTGGGCTAAGCTAATTTTTAGAGGACCCCGAGAGAAATTATAGTTGACGCTGGACACGATCGGTCAACACGGCGTTATTTCCTGTTCGGTCAGGTAGCAGGGCGGCTCGTTTTGCCAGTTGGCCAGGTCGGCGGCGCCGGTCAGGGAGCGGAAATTGCCCAGGCACAGGTCAAACCAGCGGCAGCGGGCGCATTTTGCGTCCTTGTAGGTGCGTTTGTCGCGAAGGATGCGCAGCACCGGGTCGGCGGCGTTTTGCCAGATGTCGCCGAAGGGCTTTTCCAGGATGCTGCCGAGGCTGTAGGTGCGCCAGAACTGGTCGGGGAAAACCTGCCCGTCCCAGTTGACCGAGGCGATGTTCTGGCCAATGCGGTTGCCCGAGGCGCGGGCCAGCAAGTCCGCAGCCGTGGCGTATTGCGGGTGCCCCTCGGCCTGCATTTGCATCAGCATATACGGCCCGTCGGCGTGGTTGCCGACCGTGAGCACTTCCTCCACGACGCCCTGACGGACGCGGTCGGCGGTGCACCGCAGGATGGTATCGACCGCTCGGCGGATCTGCGGATCGGAGGGCGTCTGCTCGGTCAGTTCCTGCGCCCGGCCGGTGCGGATGAGGTGATAAAAACAGATCCGCCCCACGCCGGCAGCGGCGGCGATCTCAAAGATCGTCTCGATGTGGTCCAGGTTGCCCCGTGTCATCGTAAAGCGCAAGCCCGTGCGGATGCCGGCCTTGCGGCAGTTGGCGATGCCGCAGAGCGTGCTTAAAAACGCCCCGTCGACCTTGCGGAACCGGTCGTGGACTTCCTGCGGGCCGTCCAGCGAAATGCCGGCGTAGGACAGGCCCAGATCGGCCAGCGTGCGGGCGACCGATTCGGTGATGCGCGTGCCGTTGGTCGAGAGCACCGTGCGGAGGTGTTTGTCCC
>PXAQ01000054.1 GCA_003567095.1 Phycisphaerae bacterium | reverse complement strand
TGTGCAGTTACCTGACCGAATGGGCCACGCCGCAGACGCTTGAGGCCGGGGCGATGAGCGGGGCGATCTTTGAAACGTATGTGTTTTCGGAGCTGTTGAAAAGCTATTGGCATCGCGGCCTGCAGCCGGCTCTGTATTACTATCGGGACAAAGATCAAAAAGAGATTGATTTTCTGCTGGAGCAAAACCAGGTACTCTATCCGATTGAAGTCAAGAAAAGCGCCACGCCGCGGAAAGACTGGCTGCGTTGCTTTTCGGTGCTGGGCAACTTGAAAAAGACAATCGGTCGGGGGACGGTGGTGTGTCTGGCCGAGAAGATGCTGCCGATCAACGCTGCCAATGACGCTGTTCCGGTTACGGTCTTTTAGCCGGGTGTTGTCTGTCCGTGTGAGTCGTGTATAATGCAGATGTTCTGGAAGATGAAGATGAATAGTGATAGCGGGAGTTGTCAATGACGGATTATTCCGAGTGCAGTTTGACGCGGTTTCCGGCGCCGGTGCTGAGCCGGCCGGCTGAGCCGGTGGGTGAGATTGACGATTCGGTTCGTCGATTGGCGGATAGGATGATTGACCTGATGGTCCAGACCGAGGGGGTAGGCTTTGCCGCGCCGCAGGCGGGGGTGAACCTGCGGATGTTTGTGGTCTCGCTGGACAGCACACGCGACAGTGCCAAGGTCTATATCAATCCCGAGCTGGAGCTGTCCGGCCCGACGGTGGGCCACGAGGAGGGCTGTCTGTCGCTGCCGGGCATTTACAGCCAGATTCAGCGGCATGCCCGGTGCACGGTCACGGCGACCGATCTGGAGGGCAATCGCTTTACCGAAGAGGCCGACGGCCTGCTGGCCCGGGCGATTCAGCACGAATACGACCACCTGCAGGGGGTTCTGATTAAAGACCGGATGAGCCGTCCGGCCAAGGTGCGCGCCCGCCGTCGTCTGCGGCAATTGCTGGATAACTACAACGAAACGGACGCCGCGTCCTGAAGGTCGATGCAATGAAGATCGTTTATTTTGGTTCTGCGGCCTTCGGTATTCCGGCTTTGGAGGCCATTTATGCCGGTCGGCATACACTGGCGGGCGTTTTTACGCAGCCGGCACGGCCGGCCGGTCGGCGGCGCGATCCCCGGCCGACCGATGTGGCCCTCTGGTGCGCCCGGCGCGGCATTCCGTGCATTGAGGCCGACGATATCAATGCCGAGCACATGCGGCAGCGCGTGGCTGCGTGCGGCGGCGATTTATTGGTTGTGATTGCATTTGGCCAGAAAATCAGCCCGGAAGTGATCGACCTTCATCGGTTCGGGGCGATTAATGTGCACGCCTCGCTGCTGCCCAAGTATCGCGGCGCCGCGCCGATCCAGTGGGCACTGATGCGCGACGAAACCCAAACGGGCATCAGCATCATTACCTTGGCCCAGCGGATGGACGCGGGCAAAATCCTGGCCCAGCGCAGCATCCCGATCGTGCCGGACGATACCTTCCAGACGCTGCATGATAAGCTGTCGCAGGTGTCGGCGCCGCTGCTGACCGAGACGCTCGAGGCCATCGAGACGGGGCAGGCCATCTATACCGAACAGGATGAGTCACAGGTCAGCAAGGCGCCACGTCTGAAAAAGCATCACGGCTTTGTCGACTGGAACCGCTCGGCCGAAGAGATCGCCAACCAGATTCGCGCGTTGACCCCTTGGCCCGGCGCCCAGAGCGTGTATGTCTCGTCCCAGACGGGCCGTTCGTGGCGTGTGATCCTGTGCAAGGCCGACATCGTGCCCTGCCAAAACACACGCGGCGATGTGCCCGGGCGGATTGATGAGAACCTCAACGTCATCTGCGGGGCCAATCGCCTGGCGATTGTCAGCATCAAGCCGTCCGGCTCGGGGCAGATGAGCTTTGAGGCCTTTGCCCGCGGGCGCAAGACCCAGCCGGGCGATTTGTTTTTGCCCATTGAGCGGGTTCTTCAGGATATCGGCCGATGACGCGGCCGGCCTTTCGTTCGGCTCGCGGCACGGCGCTGGCGGTGCTGCGAGGGCATGAAATGCGGCAAGGCGATGCGACCGAGCTGCTGCATGCGGCGCTGAAGACGACCGACCAAACCGGACAGGCGACCGACCTGGTCTATGGCGTCATCCGCAACAGAACATTGCTTGACAGGCTCTTGGGCCGCATGGCCGCGGTCACGCCGCGCAACGTCAAGCCGGCCATCTGGCATGTACTTCGTCTGGGCGTTTATGAGCTGATCTATGCCCCGAAAACCGCGGCCTATGCCATCCTCAACGAAGCGGTCACCCTGGCCCGTGCCGTTGGCTCGCAGAAAGATGCGGGCTTTGTCAATGCCGTGCTGCGGAACATTGCCCGTCAGATCGCCATACGGGATGCACACGATCTATCCGAATACGATAGGAAACGGGTCGTTGCGCGCCCCGACGGCAGCGGCTGTGTAATGACCTGTGCAGTTCTGCCGGATCCCGAGGTCAGTCTGGATGAATACCTGCATTGTCTCTGGTCGCTTCCGCGCTGGCTGGTTCAGGAGTGGATCGCCGTTTATGGCACTGATATCGCCGCTGATGCATGCAGAGCGTCCAATCGTCATCCGTCGGTGTATGCCTGGCCCGATACCCGGCGCATCGACGCGGCCGGCCTTGCCGAGCGACTGACCGCCGAGGGGGTGACCTGTCGTCTCTGGGACGAACGCGGGGCGGTGCAATGCCGCGGTGTGGGCGATCTGCGGCGTCTTAAGGCGTTTGGCGAAGGGCTTTTTTTTGTGCAGGACCCCGCGGCCCAGGCCCTTGCTGCGTTTCTCGACCCCAAGCCCGGCGATACCCTTGTCGATCTCTGCGCTGCGCCCGGCGG
>PXAQ01000246.1 GCA_003567095.1 Phycisphaerae bacterium | reverse complement strand
CGTTCAAAGACATTCAGTTTCTTTGTTTCCAGTTTTTCGGTCATCTTAGACTTCCGGTTTATTTGTTGATCTTGTTGAGCAGTTTGTCCATCTGCCCGGCGGCGCCCTGGCGGACCATTTTGCCGACTTTGAAGGCTGTTTCGATGTCCTCGGCGTCGATGCCCATCTTTCGGGCCTTGTCGGTGTGAAACTTCACGCAGGGGTGGCAGTTGCACGCCACCGAGGCGCCCAAAGCGATAAGTTCTTTTGTTTTTTCATCCATTGTAAAAACCTTTTTAGCTACAGGGGGTCAGTTTATGTTAAATGCCAATTGTTAAGTGTTCAGCGAATGGTTACTTTTTTTCAAGACTATCCGGCAATCCTTCGACGAAAGCTCGTATTTCGTCGCATACGCGGCGATAGACATCCAGAGCGTGCTGCTGGGTTTGGGCGGCTTTGGCCAGCGCGGGCGGGTCGTCAAAGCCGACGTGGACCAGATTCGCCCTGCCGGGTACCATGGGGCAGTTCTCGTTGGCATGGCCGCAGACGGTGATGACATAGTCAAACTCCACGTCTTTGAATTCATCGAGGTGTTGTGATTTGTGTTTGGAGATATCCACGCCTGCCTCGGCCATGACCTCAACTGCGTAGGGGTTGAGGCCCTGGGTTTCGATGCCGGCTGAGTACGGCTCGATCAGATTGTTTTTCAGGTGGCGGCACCATCCTTCAGCCATCTGGCTACGGCAGGAATTGCCGGTACATAAGAACAGTATCTTTAGTTTTTTGGGTTGCCTGCTACTCATCGTTATTTCTTTCTGTTACAAAAGTTTAAGCACTAAGCACTAAACAAATCCATAAACTCAACGATCAAAATAACTGTTACGGTCGCCGCATTGTTTTTTTCTTGTTGTTTTGATATTTTTCAGGATTTAGAATTTCTATGACTTCCCGCAGCCGACCTGTTTGAGTGTTTTGCGGTCGGCTTTGATGGTTGGATGATTATTGAATCCGCCGGCCAGAAAGGTCATCAAATGCCTTTGAAGCGGGCAGGTCGGTTCGGCCAGTTTGTAATACATCCATGTGCCCTCGCGCCGCGCCTCGACCAGTCCGGCCGCCCGCATCACCCCCAAATGCCGCGAAACCTTATATTCCGGATCGTTTAAGGTCTCAGCCAGCCGACAGACGCACACCTCGCCCTCGGCAGCCAGTAAAATCGCCAGCCGCAGTCGATTGGATTCACCTAATACTTTTAAGATGTCAACTTCTTTTTCCATAGCCTGTCCTGCTGATTTTGAATTTAATTGCGTATCTGCACATATACGCATATATAGGACAAAACGCAAGTTATATTTGTGTTAGCATCGGGTTCATAACGACAGTAGAAATTTTGCGTCGTGTTTGTTCTTTATTCTGAAAGATAATTGATTATAATGAGTTCTGATTTGTACATTTACAGGCTATGAGCACAAGTTCCAAGAAAACAACATCAACATTACTTAATCAGGAGACATAGACGATGAAATATTTCTCTTTTGTGATAACGCTATTGATTGCGGCCGGCATCGCAGAAAACAGCTCATCGCAGGACGTTAAGTATCCCGACCCTGAGCGATATAGCCGAGTCATCCAGAGGTTTGAAGACTGGGACAGTAAAAACTCTTATCCCCAAAACAGTGTTCTGTTTGTCGGCAGTTCAAGTGTCCGACGATGGCCGACGGCCAATGCGTTCGGTCAGGAATTTCCGGTGCTGAACAGAGGATTCGGCGGCTCGTATATGGCGGACTCGGTCTATCACGCCAATGCGTTGATTCTTCAGTACAAGCCTGCTGTTGTGGTTGTGTATGCCGGCGATAATGATGTCTGGAACGGAATTCCGGCTGAACTCATTTATCAGGATTTTGTTCAACTGGCTCAGGCCATTCACACGACACTGCCCAGGACAGAGGTCGTTTGTCTGGCGGTCAAGCCCAGCCAGCGCCGTTGGTCGGTCTGGTCGGAAATGCAAGAGGTCAATCGACGTTTATCTGAGTTTGCATCCGAGCAGGACTCTATTACATTTGTCGATGTCGCAAATCCCTTGCTTGGAGAAAACGGCCTGCCGGATCCGGCACTGTTTGTCGATGATGAATTACACCTCAGTCAGGCGGGATATAAGAAATGGAACTCGATATTAACGCCTGTACTGAGACAGCGCTATGCACAGGCGACAACAAAAAAAACCCACTAAAACGCTGCAATCACGCCTGTCGAAGTGCTGCTTCGGCGACACGTAGTCCGAGTTTTCTTGCGGAGTCAAGACCGAAGGTGTCTTTTGAGATGTCGTCGTCCCAGTTGTTCCACAGTGTTGCGCCCTGAAAGGCGTTGGGCTGGCCGCCGACGATCCGCACGCGGTGACAGAGCATGGCCGCCTGGATCTGGGCGATGACCAGTTCCTGGCCGCCGTTGCGATAGGCCCCGACCGACAGGACGCCGACCGCGGTATCGGCCAGCAGCATCCGGGGACTTCGGATCGCCGCGGTGCGCTCCAGGAACGCCATGCACAGCGAGCTGAGATTGCGGTAATACACCGGCGAGCCGATGATCAGACCGGCCGGAACCGGATCGGTCAGCATCGGGATAATCAGCTCGGTAAAATCGTCTTTTTCGAACGTGCCGTCCGCCGTCCAGCCGGAAAATGTCATTTCACCCAAATCGAGAAACCGCACCCTGATCCGGTCGCTGACTGCTTTGGCGCCGTCCAGCGCGGCATGAATACCCCCGGCGGTGGTCATCCCTCTTCGCGGACTGCCGGCAACGCCCAGAATCGTGACGGGTGTTTCGGCGTCGGCTTTGGCGGTCGATGTCAGCCCGGCGGCGGCGGCGCCGGCG
>PXAQ01000090.1 GCA_003567095.1 Phycisphaerae bacterium | reverse complement strand
TCCAGCAACCAGAAATTTGATGCATCATCCGAGACCGGCATTGGACTCCAATCCGCCTGGGCAACATCTTCTTCCGGAGCAAACGCGATATCAAACAAGTCCTCGTCGTCCTTGCCCTCTTCGGTATACGGCCCGGCAATCTGCCACGTGGTAATAAATCCGAGCCACTGACCGGCCTTCTCAATAACGTCGGCGGCTTGCTGTTTCAGCGCGTCATTGCCCGTCTGATCGCGCACCGTTTCAGCAGCCGCCAGCGCATTGGTAGGCGCTTTATGGGCCAATCGGTCGGCAATCCTCACCACCGCCACTTCGGCCTCGGATTGCAGCGCCGCATCCTCCAGCGCCTCCAGCGCCAACGAAAGAGATCTCGGCGTGGCAAATCCGCCCAGAGCGCTGAGCACAAGACGATGGTCCTGCGGACGGTCGGTCAACTGCATCGCTTCGGCCAGCGCATCGACAGTCTCCGCATCAGACTTGCCTTCACCCGTACCGAGCATCCGCACATAGGCCCGAAACGCCAGCACCCGCTGCGTGGCGTCGTCGCTTTCGGTCGCTAACTGACGCAGCTCCTCACGAAAATCAACACCGGGCCAGTCCGCCATCGCCCGAAAGGCCGCGTTCTGAATCGCATCCACATCGGAATCCCGCATCCGGCGAATCACCGGAACCGCGTGCACATCACCGAGCTGCCCCAGGACACGCAAAAAGGAGGCCTTGGCCGTTGTGGTCTCAAGCGTCTCGAAGCGATCCAGCAATTCCGCGGCGCGCTGATCTTGATCCGCACGCTTTTCGGCGGTACTGACCACTAAATTTTCCATCGCCGAGGACGGCTGCTCAGCCAGCAACTCGGCCATGGCTTCCATGTCCTGCGGCCCGGCCGTAACCTGAAGCGATCGAAGCGACTCTTGCCCAATCCGACGATCCTCATCCCGCGCCCCTGCAAACAGCAGATCATTGGCGGTATCGATGCGGCGCTGCCGGACAGCGCGAATGAGTTCGACTGCCGCCGCTTCATCACGCTGGGGACCGGTCGTGCGCTCAATGCCGTCGACGATCGCGTCGTTGATGCCGTCTCCGCCGAGTCGATACAGTGCCTCGCGAGCGGCATCGGCTTCCGTGCGATCGGTTGCCCGGCCCGCCGCCGTCGCAAGCGGCAGCACGCTCGAGGCGTCACCCAAAACGGCAATCGCCCGGTAAGCCGCCGCGCGAATGCCTTCATCCGCGCTGTCCATTGCCCTCAGAGCAGCCGGCAGCCCGGCCCGGCTTCCATTGTCGGCCAACGCCGTCAGCAGGGATATCCGGGCCGTCCGGGAAAGTTGAGGCATCACCGACACAACGGCCTCGATCGTCGAAGCATCCTCAATCTCAGCAACCAGTTGAATCGCCCCGGCCTGAAAGACCGGATCGGCCTCGGCGATCGCCGCAGGCAGCAACGCGCCCGAACGAGCGGGGGCAACCCCGGCAAGCCCTCTCAGGGCAGCAATGCGACTCAGCGACGGCTTATCGTCTTCATACAGCCGTTCATAGAGCACAATCGCCTCAGCGGCATTGCCCTCTCGGGCGAGATTGTCGGCGCACACTGCCATTGCATCAAGTACATCCGCCTGCAAATCGGCACCAAGCGTGGCATAAACATCACGCAGCGCAGCAGCCGCCTGCGGTGTACCGATCGCCGCCAGCGCACGAAGGCCCGTCCGGGCGATCATTAAGTCCGAATCGCCAGCCGCCCGGGCGATCAGATCAACCGCCTCATGTGAGCGCCGAACCGCCAGTGACGAAAAGAGGCCAATGGTCGTTGCCTTATCCGGCTGTTGAGCCAGTTTTTCAAGCAGCGCCATCTCGGCCTGCGTTGCCTCAATCCGCTCCAGGGCAAACCGTCCGAGATGTTCGGTCTGGGAATCGTCCAGCAGCGCCGCCAGCGCTGGCACCGACGCCGCCGTTGCAAAAACGCTAAGCTGCCGAGCGGCGAAATCCTTGGCCGCCATAGTTGTATCCTCAGACAGCAGCGGCTGCATGAGCTGTTCTATCTGTTTAAGGTTCTCCGCAGAGCGGCTCTGTGCACGAATGATATCCTCAATCGCTGTCAAATCCGCCCGACTCTTATCCCAGTCGTAGCCGCTGACTTTTTCCACAAGCGAACGAATCGCATCGGGTTCCACCTCCGGCGGCGGCTCACCCAGCGGCGTATCGTCCACCTCAAAATCACCCATCGCATATTGAATGCCCGCCAGCACATGCGCCACAAACTTAGGGGTCCAGGTGATGTGATGGTTATGCCCCAGTGAAAAGTAAAACACCCGACCGGCGCCGTAGGGCCGAATCCAACTGATCCCGGTATCGTCATCGTCCGGCACCACCCCCGGCGCATTGCGATTAGCCGGGTCGCTCATATCCAGGCTCATCAGCACCCGCAGTCGGTCGCGCGAATAATACGGCGGATTGGTGCGGTAAATTTCATCATTGACCGAAAACCCCTCGCCGTCAAACATCGCCATCATCGGGTGCTCCGGATCGTCGAGCTTGACCGCCCACGTGCCGTCGGCATTCCACGGATGCGCTTGGAAGACGACACCCATCATATACCGTGCTTCGGCCCAATCGTAGAAATTGTCCGTCGCCGCGTGGATCCCGACGATTCCTTTACCGCCTTTAACGAAATCCATCAGCGCTTCGCGCTGCTCGGGATTGAATTCTAAATGACTCGTATTGTTCAGACAGATCGCGTCAAAGCGTTCAAGCGTGTCCGGCGAAAAAATCGCCATATCTTCGCTGTGTTCAACCGTAAAGGCGCCGGTTTCTTCGGCCATCACATCCAGCGCCCTGGCCCAGTAGGGAATACTGCTGTGCTGAAACCCT
>PXAQ01000112.1 GCA_003567095.1 Phycisphaerae bacterium | reverse complement strand
GAGGTTCAGGAATCGTGGCTACTCTACAAGATATTCGCAATATTGTGCTGCTGGGACATGGCAACAGCGGCAAAACCACGCTGGCCGAGGCCATTTTGCACACCGCCGGCGTAACCAACCGGCTCGGCTCGATCGACGAGAAGAACACCGTCAGCGACTATGACGAGGAGGAAAAGGAGCGGGGCAACTCGATTCATGCCTCGCTGCTGTATTGCGACTACAAAGGCAAACTGATCAATATCATCGATACCCCGGGGTATCCGGATTTTGTCGGCGGGGCGCTGCCGGGGATTCCGGCTGCTGAGGTCGCCGTGATGGTGGTCAACGCCGCCAACGGCATCGAGATGAACACCCGCAAGCTGTTCCAGGCCGCCACCGCCGCCGGCAAGGCGCGACTGATTGTCATCAACCGCATTGACGCCGACAATGTCGATTTGGCTGAGCTGCTCGGCCAGATTCAGGAGACCTTTGGCACACAATGCCGCTGCGCGAACCTGCCCGGCGAGGACAAAAAGTCGGTGATCGACTGCACCGCCGCCGCCAGCGGCAACTCGCCGGTGATGGATGTCGAGCAGGCCCATACCGAGCTGATGGAAAGCGCCATCGAGGCCGATGAGGAATTAATGGAAAGCTATCTGGGCGGCGAGGAAATCGGCCCGGACAAGCTCGGGGCGGTGATTGCCAAGGCCATGCTGGCCGGGACGCTGATTCCGATTGTCTTTACCGATGCCCGCCACGAAGTGGGCATTACCGAGCTGCTTGACGTGATCGCCAACTACGGGCCCTCACCGGCCGATGCGCCGCCTGCGGTGCTGAAAAACGGCGACGACACCGTCGAGGTCAAGCCCGACCCGAACGGCCCGCTGTGCGGCCTGGTCTTTCGCGTGGGCTTTGACCCCCGCTCCAATATGAAGCAGGCCTCGATTCGCCTGTTCAGCGGGCAGTTGACCCCCTCGACGCAGTTGCTGGTCAACGACGCCCGCAAGCCCCTGCGTCCCGGCCATCCGCTCAAAATGCAGGGCGCCGAGACCCAGGAGCTTGAGGCCGGCACCTGCGGTGATATTGTAACGCTGGCCAAGCTCGACGACCTGCACTTGGGCAATGTGGTCCATGACGGGCAGTTTGGCGGGACGTTCGAGATGCCGCCGCTGCCGAATCCGATGTTCTCGCTGGCGATGGAGCCGGCCTCGCGCGGCGATGAGAATAAAATCAGCGCGGCCCTGGATCGTCTGACCGATGAGGATCCGTGCTTTAAGGTCACCCGCGACGCCCAGACCAAGGAACTGGTCATCAACGGGCTGGGCGATCTGCATCTGCGTGTGATGCTGTCGAAAATGGAGAACCGCTACAAGGTCGGCGTCAAGACCAAGCCGCCGAAAATTCCGTATCGTGAGACCATCACCGCCAAGGCCGAGGGGCACTATCGCCACAAAAAGCAGTCCGGCGGGGCCGGGCAGTTCGGCGAGGTGTATCTGCGGGTCGAACCGGCCGAACGCAATGCCGACCCGACGCTGGAATATTCGTGGGATATTTTCGGCGGCTCGATTCCCGGGCAGTTTGAGCCGGCGGTGCTCAAGGGCGTCAACGACGTGATGGAAACCGGCTCGCTGGCCGGCTTTCCGATGCAGGATGTCAAGGTCTCGATCTATGACGGCAAGTACCACCCGGTGGACTCCAAGGAGGTGGCCTTCCGCGCCGCCGGCAAGGGCGCGTTTATCGATGCGGTCCAGAAGGCCAAACCGGTGCTGCTCGAGCCGCTGGTGGATATGGAAATCACGGTCCCCTCGGAAAATATGGGCGATATTACCGGCGACCTGTCCAGCCGGCGCGGGCGCGTAACGGGCCAGGAAATGCTCACCGGCGGGATGGTGCTGATCCGGGCCCAGGTGCCGCTGTCGGAGGTGTCCAACTACAACAGCCAGCTCAAGAGCGTCACCGGCGGGCAGGGCAGCTATGCGATGGAGCTGAGCCACTACGAGCCGACCCCGCCCAACGTCCAGCAGCAGATCATCGAGCAGTACAAAAAGGAAAAAGAAGCAGAAAAAGAATAATGCCCGCCTGCAGTGCGCATCATCCAAAGCCCGGCCTCCCAGCCGGGTTTTTTTTGATTCATGCATGCGGATTCTAAAAAAACAACCCTTGCCGTTTTCATCTATACCCTTGTATTTTATAGGGCTTAAAAACCGGCCCAGCGGCTATTGACTTGCCGGTGCAATTGTTTTCTAATTCACTTATCGCTGATATAAGTCGATACTATATAAAAACATAACTTTCATACTCGAAGATAAACGACGCGATGGGCCAAACACCCGACATCCCGACAACGACCAAAGAACACCCCGACCTGTATCGCAAATCCATCACAGGCGGCTACTGGGTGATCCTGCTGAAGGTGGCGGTCAATCTGCTGAGCTTCATCAAGACAATCATCGTCGCCAACTTTTTTTATCTCGAAAATCTCGGCATTATCAGCATCGCCCTGATGATGATGCAGGTGCTGACGACCTTCACGCAGACCGGATTCGAGACCGCTCTAATCCAGAAAAAGGGCGATATTCGCGGCTATCTCGATACGGCCTGGGTGGCCGGGGTGATCAAGGGCGTCGGGTTGTTTGTGCTGCTGTACCTGGCTGCGCCGCTTCTGGCCTCCATCCGTGTGCCGGAGGACAAAATCCCGCTGACGATCTCAATCCTGCGGGTGATGGCCGCCGCTTTCCTGATTCGCGGCATCCACAATATCGGCGTCATCTACTTCCAAAAAGACCTGGACTTTCGCAAGGTCTTTGTGCTGCGCTTCGCCTCCACACTGAGCGATATTGTCCTGGCAATCGTGCTGATCTACGTGTTCCGCAGCATCTG
>PXAQ01000143.1 GCA_003567095.1 Phycisphaerae bacterium | reverse complement strand
TGGAGCAGGTCGGGCGCCGCTCTTTTCAGCAGGGGGTGATGCTGGTGATCGACATTTTCTTTACCCCGCGCATCGTGCGCAAAGACAACTGGCGGCACTACTGCGTGCCGCGCAACATTGAGCGGGTCAAATGGCTGATGCAGCAGCAGCGCGGGCTGATTCTGCTGACCGCGCACTACGCCAATTTTGAAATTGTCGGCTATATGCTGGGACTGTTCGGATTTAACATCTACAGCATCGCCCGCCCGCTGGACAACCCCTACATCAATCGCTATCTGTACGGCATCCGCCAGCGCAAAGGACAGAAGATCATTGACAAAAAAGGCGCCACCGAGCAGATTGAAGCGATTATTGGACAAGGGGCAGCGTTGGGGTTTATCGCCGATCAGAACGCCGGGCCCAAGGGGGTGTTTGTGGATTTCTTCGGGCGCAAGGCCAGTACCTACAAAAGCATCGGGCTGCTTGCGATGCAGTACCATCTGCCCATCGCGATCGGATGCAGCCGCCGCGTCGGGGATCGGTTCTTCTTTGAAATTGAATGTACCCGGCTGATCATGCCCGAGGAGTGGGCCGACAAACCCGACCCGCTGACCTGGATCACCCAGCAGTACACCAAGGCCATCGAAGATTTTATCCGCCAGGACCCGACGCAATACTGGTGGATTCATCGCCGCTGGAAGACCCGCCCGAAAGAAGAGCGCAAAGCACAACGAAAGGGCTGATCGTTTAGTCGCCTTTTATGGCGCAATAATAGGCGAATTTTGAATCAGTGCCAGCAAAACGCCGATAGCCCTGTCAACCCAATGATGGGTCGGTACCAGAATAATAAATTTTCTTTCAATTTTCTTGCAATGCGGTCAGTTTTGTGTACAGTGAGCGGGACGTTGACGGAACGGGTTTTTCGCCGCGTGCCAGGGCTGTTAGGTGAGGGGGTTATCCTCCTGACAGAAACCCATAAGATCGATTGTCAAAGGAACAATGCAGCATCAAGGCCGTTGCAGTCAAGGTTGCACGGCACTGTGAAAAGTTTCATAGACAATCACAACTATCTGTGAAAGAAAGACTTGCGCCCGTAGCTCAATTGGATAGAGCGTTGGTCTACGGAACCAAAGGTTAGGGGTTCGAGTCCCTTCGGGCGTGTTTTTCGACTTTACAGCTCCACTATCTTGAAAGTATGTACGCACATGGCTTCTTTCTTTGACGCGGTTGTCCAGCAAGCATCTGAAACAAACAAAACCATTGTCCTGCCGGAAGGCAGCGACGAGCGGATTATCCAGGCCGCGGCGGAGATTCTCGAGCGCCAATGCGCACGACTTATCATCCTGGGCGATGTCCCGACGCTTTACCATAACCTGCGCGACGCCGGGGCCGACCCGTCCCGCGTCGAACTGATTGACCCGGCCGCTGATGCGCGGCTGGATGCCTTTGCGCAAACCTTTTATGAGTTGCGACAGCACAAAGGCGTCACCCGTGAGCAGGCCCAAAACGCGATGCAGAAGTCGGTTTATTTTGGAACGATGATGGTCCATACCGGCGCCGCCGACGGCTTGGTCGCCGGGGCGTTCCATTCCACCGGCGATACGCTGCGCCCGGCCCTGCAAATCATCAAGCCGGCCCCGGGCATGACCACGGTTTCAAGTATGTTTTTCATGTGCTGGCCGGACAAAGTGCTGCTGTTTGCCGACTGTGGACTGATCGAAGACCCGACCGAGCGGCAGCTTGTGGATATCGCGGTTTCGACCGCTCAAACCGCCCTTCAATTCGGCTTTGAGCCGCGGGTGGCGATGCTGAGCTATTCGACCAAAGGCTCTGCGACCGGGCCGAACGCCATGAAGATGGCCGTCGCCTCGGAGAAGGCCAAAGAGGCCGCGGGCAACATTTTCGGCGATAAGGTCATCCTCGACGGCGAAATCCAGTTTGACGCCGCCTTTGTGCCGTCGGTGGCCGCCCGGAAAGCGCCAAACAGTCCCTTGCATGGCAAGGCCAATATCTTCATCTTCCCCGATTTGGGCGCCGGCAACCTGTGCTACAAGGCCGTGCAGCGGCTGGCCGGGGCCCAGGCTTACGGCCCAGTCGTCCAGGGACTGGCCAAGCCGGTCAATGACCTGTCCCGCGGCTGCAGCGCCCACGACATCGTCGCCACCGTCGCCCTCACCGCTATACAGGCCAGAGGGTAAGCAAGAGGCCGGGGACAGAAGTCAGACGGTAGAAACCAGAAGGCAGAGGCTGGAGATGGATGTATCCCAGAGGTCAGAAAAACAGCGATTTGTGCTCCAGCAGCATCGCACCGCAGATGGGGTGCATTGGGATTTGATGATTCATATCGGACAAGCCCTCTGGACCTGGCGGATGCCCTGCTTTGCCGCGGATATCGGCGATACCCCTGTGCCGCTTGAAAAGATCGCCGACCATCCCCTGCGGTTTCTGACCTACGAAGGCCCGGTCCAACACAACACCGGCCAGGTGAACATCGCCGACACAGGAACCGTTGCGCTTCTTGAACACACCCAACATGCGATAACCGCCCATTTTGACGGACACTATCTCAACGGGCATTACCGTTTGAAACGCAACAGCGACGGTCCGCTCTGGACGCTGGCCTGTGTCGATGACGCCGATTAGTCGGGCGCCGGGACAGACCTGTGTTTCTGCCTCTACGATGTGCTGCTGTAGAACAACTTCAAGATGTCCTCAACCGATTCCAGACCAGTCAACTGCTCGGCGGATTTGAACTTGTGCAGCGGCCGCACCAGGTCGGCCAGCGTCTTGAGGTGTGTTTCCGGCGAGGCAGTTTGCGGACTGAGCAGAATAAACAACGCCTGCGTTTCGGCGGTGGTATTGGGCAGCGTCCAGCCTTGTTTGTTAATCCCCAGAAAGGCGGTGGGC
>PXAQ01000260.1 GCA_003567095.1 Phycisphaerae bacterium | reverse complement strand
CATCCTCGAATGCCATCCCGATCCGGAGCGCGCCGCCTCGGACGGCGCCCAGTCCATTACGCCGACGCGCTTTGAGCAATTGATGGCCCGCCTCAAGCGCGTCGCCCAGGCTGTCGATCGCGACGTATAATGGGGTCAGGTCAGGCTGAGTTTCCGATTACCTGCGCGCAGCGATCGCACAGGTCAGGGGCCTCCGGGTGGTCTCCGACGCTGGGCCAGTAGTTCCAGCAGCGCTGACATTTGGCGTGCGGGCTTTTGCCGGCCTGAATCGAAAACTCATCGCCCTGATCGATCTGCAGTTCACTGACGATACACAGCGCCGCGAAGGTCTCGCTGCCGAATGCCTCCACGGCCTTGATCACCGTCGAATCGGGGGTGACGACACGCACCGAGGCCTCCTGATTGGAGCGAATGGTTTGATCCTTGCGCAGCCCTTCCAGCACCTTGAGCACCGCGTCGCGCAGCGCCATCACGGCCTGCCACATCTCGGCATTGGCGCACGGGTCGATCGTCGGATCGGGCGTCGGCATCGCGGCCAGGTGCACCGTATCAACGTCCTGGCTCTTGCAGGGCATCGCCGCCCAGGCTTCCTCGGCGGTGTGCGCCAGGATCGGCGCCAGCAGCCGAACCAGGGCGTCCAGAATCCGGTACATCGCCGTCTGGCCGCTGCGCCGATACGGGCTGTCGGCCGCATCGCAGTACATCCGATCTTTGAGGACGTCCATATAGATGCTGCTCATCTCGACGGTGCAGAAATTGTATATCAGCCCGTAGACCCGGTGGAACAGGAAGTTGTCATAGGCCTGGTTGACCCCGACGATCAGTTCCTGGAGCTTGTCCATCGCCCACCGGTCGATCACGTGCATCTGGCCGTACGGCACGGACATCTGCTCAGGCACAAAATCGCTGATGTTGCTCATCAGGTAGCGCAGGGTGTTGCGCATCTTGCGGTACGCGTCCTGCAGACGGCCGATCAGCTCGTCGCTGCACCGCATGTCTTCCTGGTAGTTGACCGAGGCGACCCACAGCCGCAGGATATCGGCGCCGTATTTTTCGATCTCTTCCAGTGCGCTGACATAGTTGCCGGCGGACTTGGATTGCTTCATGCCCTTTTTATCGACGGTAAAGCCGTGGGTCAGGACGGATTTAAACGGCGCACGGCCGCGGGCCCCCAGTGCCGGCAGCAGCGACAACTGGAACCAGCCGCGATGCTGATCGGACCCTTCCAGGTATAAATCGACCGGCATCGGCTGGCCGGCGAACTCAATGACGCTATGCCAACTGCAGCCGGATTCAAACCAGACGTCGAAAATATTTTCTTCCTTTTTCAGATCGTCCCAGTCAAAGCCCTCTGGCAATACGAAGTCGTCGCCGAGAATGTCGCGGGGCGAATCGGTGAACCAGCTATTGGACCCTTTTTGCCCGATGTGTCGCGCCACGGCCAGCACCGATTCCTGCGTCAGCAGCGCATCGCCGCTGCTGTTGACAAATACCGGAATCGGCAGGCCCCAGGACCGCTGACGGCTGATGCACCAGTCGGGCCGTGATTCGAGCATACCCTGAATCCGCTTTTCGCCCCAGCCGGGGATCCACCGCACCTGCTTGATCTGCTCCAGCGCCAAGTTGCGCAGCGACTTGCCGAACTTCTCGACCGGACGATCGACGCTGATAAACCACTGCTCGGTCGCCCGGAAGATCACCGGCATCTTGCTGCGCCAGCAGTGCGGATAGCTGTGCAGAATGGTATCGTCGCAAACCAGCAGGCCCCGCTGCCGCAAGTGGGCGTTGACCTCCGGATCGACCTCCAAAACGCTTCTGCCGCGCAGAAACGCGGGCACCGAGTCGTCATAGGTCCCGTCGTCTGTCACCGGCGAGTAAATCGCCAGATCGGCCCGCATCCCCGCCTGATAGTCCTCCACGCCATGGCCGGGGGCGATATGCACAATCCCCGTACCGTCCTCGGTGGTCACAAACTCGGCGCCGATGGCAAACCAGGCGTCTTTGTCGGTCGGATTGGCCGCGACAAACGGATGGGTGTACCGCAGGCCCTCAAGCCGGTCGCCGCGCTGGGCGGCGCTGACGGTGTACTGCCCGGCATCCAGCCCGGCGGCCGCAACGACCGCCTCGAGCCGCTCTTTGGCAATGATAGAGGTGACGGTTTGGCCGTCCTGGTCATAGGTCAGGCCGACATACTCCAGCGCCGGGTGCAGCGCGACGGCCAGGTTGGCCGCCAGCGTCCAGGGCGTCGTCGTCCAGATCATAAAGCACACCTGCCCGTCCTGCGGCGCCAGGCCCGCGGCCCGGACCTCCTTTGCCGACGCTTCGTCCAGCGGAAAATTGACATAGATACTGGCTGAGGTGATGTCTTTGTACTCCAGCTCCGCATCGGCCAGGGCCGTCTCGCAGCCGACCGACCAGTGAATGGGCTTGAGCTGTTTGTACACCAGCCCGTTGCCCACCAACTCGCCGAAGATCTCGAGAATCCCCTGTTCGTACCGCGGCTTGAGCGTCAGGTACGGATTGTCAAAATCGCCGAACACACCCAGCGACTTGAACTGCCTGCTTTGGACCTTGACGTATTTGGAGGCGTATTTCTGGCAGGCCTTGCGGATGTCCGGCTTGCTCATCGTCTTGGCCGCCTCGCCCAGCTCGCTCATCACCCGAGCCTCGATCGGCAGCCCGTGGCAGTCCCAGCCCGGCACATACGGCGCGCAATAGCCGTTCATCGTTCGGGACTTGACGACAAAATCCTTGAGCACCTTGTTGATGACGTGGCCCATATGGATATCGCCGTTGGCATACGGCGGCCCGTCATGCAGGATATAGTAGGGCCGGCCCGCGCAGGCGGCCTGAATCGTCTCGTAGATCCGCTGCTTGTCCCACGCCTTGCGCT
>PXAQ01000076.1 GCA_003567095.1 Phycisphaerae bacterium | reverse complement strand
TTCATGGCACCAGTGAGGTGGGCTACTTTGAAACCTTCGGCTATGGGTTGGCAGATATGTCCGGCAATGTATGGGAATGGACCTGCTCTGTCATTGGTGCTGGACGCAGAGCCCGCGGCGGCGGCTGGGATTACAGCTACACCCATTGTAGGGTGGATTACAACAAGTTCGCCTATGACCCGAATGAAATGAATGGCCGCCTCGGATTCCGGGTGTGTCGTTGAGTGTTCCGTTTCCTTGCCCCGTAGGAGTTTTACAGATGCATTATGTTTATGTGTTGAGGAGTTTGGCTGATGGGAATATGTACACCGGTGCAACCAGCGACCTGCGCAAACGGCTATACTTGACGCCAGCCAAACAGCGCTTTTTGGAGACAGAGTCATGGGAAATCCCGATGAGCTGACCTAATGGGCCGCAGCTATTGTGCGTTGGCAGGAGTGAGGAAAATATTTCAGAGGATGCATCGTATTGCCGATAATAAAAAAAGGGCCGAACAGTTCGCTGCTCGGCCCTCGCTGGAGGCATTGTGGATAGGGTCATATCAGGCTGAACTTCGCAAAAAGCGCCGATAGACCCAAATGCCCCCGTACTATGGAAACGATTTCTGTCAGCCAGTGGTCATGCCAGTCCTTTCAGGGGTGAGGATTTCGAAGGTTTGGCAAGCTGAGCTCGAACCCAAAAAACCAGCAGCACGGCGCAGATGCCCAGGCTGTTGGCGATAAAATCCAGCAGGCTGGCGTTTCGTCCTGTCCATGGCTGGGTGGCTTCGGTCAAGCCGGCCAAAAGCAGCAGCGCCGCCGCCAGGGCGGGGCCGTGCCAGCGGTTCATCGGCACGCGCACAGCCTTAAAACACAGCCACGTCAGGCCGGCATACATGAAAAAATGCACCGCTTTGCTCTGATATCCGGACCCCTGCACGGGCATGTGATCGGGCGGCAGATACGTCAGCACAGCCATCGCGATCGCATAGCCTGCGGCAAGCGGCGTCCAGAGGGGATGAAAGAGGCGGTTTGTGTTCATCGGCTGTGCTCCTGCTGCACACCGTTCAGGCTGTTTAGCCCATGTTCTTCCATCAGGCGGGCCAGATAGGTAATCCGCCGACCGACCGACTCCAGCGAGCCGTCGCGTGGGATCTGGACGTTGAGTTTGACGTCTGAGCCATCACGCCGGTCCGGGATCGGCACATGCATATCGATACGCTCGGGGGAAGCGTCGATATTGGGATTGTCCCAGGCCAGCGTTCGCCGGCTGCCGTCCCGGTTGGTCAGGTCCAATTGAACCCTGGCAAACTGCAGCGTGCCGGTGGCCTCACAGACACAATGCCACCATTGGTCAAAGGTTTCGGCATTGAAAAAGTGCAGCTGAACCTCATCAAAACAGCGGCGTTCGGCCCCCTGTTCGCTGATGAGCTGGCGGCGACGCTGGATGCCGGCCAGGGTCTCGCCCAGACGCACCGAGCCGACGATACGAAAGACCAGCAGCAGCAGCAGCAGACAGGCCAGAAACACGATGACCGAGGCGCCGCTGCGGGTGGCCAGCAGAAAGAAGCCAAGCCCGCTGATAAGCACGGTAACGCCGTAGGCGACGATGACGACGTGACGCTGGGAAAACCCCAGATCCAGAAGGCGGTGATGAAAATGACCCCGGTCGGCGCTCATGATGGCCCGACGCAGCAAAAAGCGGCGAAGCATGCTGAAAAACGTGTCAAAGATGGGGATGCCCAACACCAGAATCGGCACGGCAAACCCGGCCATCGCGTGGGTTTTGGCGTTGGTCATGACCGTGGCGGCGGCGATGAGAAACCCGATAAACAGGCTGCCGCAGTCGCCCATGAAGATCTTGGCGGGGCTGAAATTAAAGAACAGAAACCCGCCCAGCGCTCCCAGCATGGCCAGCATGATGACCGCCAGCACGACATTGCCGCTGATGGCCGCCAGCACGGCGATGACGGCGCAGGCGATGGCACTGATGCCGGCGGCCAGGCCGTCCAGGCCGTCGATCAGGTTTACGGCGTTGGTAGCGCCGATCAGCCAGATTAGCGTCAGCGGCAAGGCCAGCGCGCCAAAGTCCAGGGTAAACAGCCCCTCGACCGTGATGCTGCTAATGCGGATGCCCGCGGCATAGACGCCTATCGCCGCGACGAGCTGAGCGGCCAGCTTGATGCGGGCGCGGGCGCCGTACAGATCGTCCCAGACGCCGACGGCAAACATCAGGGTCGCAGCGACTAACAGGGCTGCCATCTTAAGGCCCTGCTGGCGGAACTCGGCGCCGATGACATTGGTCAGCAGCAGCACCGGCATCAGGGTCAGCATGACCGCGGTAAAAATCGCGATCCCGCCCAGACGGGCCACGGGTAAGCGGTGCACGCTGCGGGCGTTGGGCTGATCCATCCAGCCGCGGCGACGGGCCAGCTCGATGACCAGCGGGGTGATGCCCATGGACAGCAGCAGGCTTAGACACACTGTAAACAAATAGGTGTTCATAACAGAGAAATTAAACTTGTGGATTTATACTGTTCGCGATTGCGTTTTTCCGTTCCTGCGCGGCGATGTCGTGTTGCGGTATTCGGTGACGGGCTTTGGCGCGGGAATTTCTACTCTAAAGGGTATAATCGGGAATGCGGTTTTGGCGTTTTTCGACCCAGACGCGAAGCGTCAACAGCACCAAGCCCAGGCTGACGACCAGTATGATCTGCACGGGCATGGACAGGCCCGGCCGATCGGACTGATCAAACGGCAACAGCAGCTCGTCGCTGTCGGCCGGCTTGAACAGCTCCGCCTGGTCCTGGCAGAGGGGCTGCGGAAAAATGTATGGCTGCTCCAGTGCCTGGAATATCGACGGCTCCGGCAAGGCGTCGGTCGATATCCATGAGCTGCCTGGAGGGTCTGTAAGGCACGGCATG
>PXAQ01000161.1 GCA_003567095.1 Phycisphaerae bacterium | reverse complement strand
TGGAGGCATTCTATCCGAATATCAAGGATATGAGCCTGATCGACTATAAAGTGCGTGTGGTCAACGCCCGAGCCGGCACGGCCGCCCGCGTCCGCGTGGTGATCGAAAGCCACGACCCGCAGGATATGTGGGGAACCGTCGGCGTCTCGGAGAATATTGTGGAGGCAAGCTGGCTGGCCTTGGTCGACAGCGTCGAATACAAACTTCTCAAAGACGCTGGCACGCTGAATGAGTGACGAATTTCCTGCAATAAAGCAAGTTGGTTCATCGTCTGAAAGTCTGCGTTGTATTTAAAGCCAATAAGGTGTATACTGTGTAGTTGACGCAAAACTGTAATTGCGATCAAAAACAGTTTAATTGGACATATTGTATTTAGTTAAGGGGATTTAGTATGGATAGACGACATTTTATCACCGGCAGCCTGGCCGCCGGAACGGTTCTTTCAACCGGCCTCAGCGATACGGCCAGTGCAGATTCTTCTGCGCCCGAGCCGTTCAAGCTCAAGTACGCTCCCACTGTCAACCGATTTCGCCAACATGTCGGCAACGACCCCATCGACAATATTGAGTTTATGCACCAACAGGGGTTTCGTGCGGTGTTTGACAACGGCTTGATGCGCAAATCGCCCGAGATGCAGGAACGTATCGGCGATGCCCTGCGCCAGCGGGATATGGATTTGGGGCCGTTCGTGATTCACGCCGACTTTGGCCAGGAATGCTTTGTTCTGGACGATGCCGACATTCGCCGCAGACTGCTCAATCGCCTGCGCAACGGCATTGAGACCGCCAAACGCAGCGGCTGCAAGTGGGGCCTGATGGTCCCCGGGCGATACAATCAGCAAATGGATTGGGGCTATCAGACGGCCAATGTCATTGAGCACCTCAAGTACCTGTCCGAGGCGTGCGAAGAATCGGGACTGATTATCGTGCTGGAACCGCTGAATAAATTTAACCATCCGGGACTTTTTTTGACAACAATTGACCAAGCCTATGCGATCTGCCGTGCGGTTAATCACCCTTCTTGCAAGATCGTCTATGACCTGTACCACCAGCAGATTACCGAGGGCAACCTGATTCCCAACATCGATAAAGCCTGGAGCGAGATCGCCAGTTTCCACGTTGGCGATAACCCCGGACGCCGCGAACCGGGCACCGGCGAGATTAACTATCGCAATATCTTCAAGCACCTGCACCAAAAGGGCTATGACGGTGTGATCTGCGCAGAGCACGGCATCAGCGTCGGCGGCAAAGAGGGCGAAAAAGTGCTCATCGAGGCCTACCGAAAAAGCGACGATTTTTAACGAAAAAAGCGAATCTTTAATTGTGTTCATCGTGGTTAAATTCGAAAAGGGCAAGGACAATGAAAAAAAACTTATCTGCAGCCCTGACCCGCCGTGAATTTGTGACAGGAACATCGGCCGCACTGGCTGCAGGCGCAACTGGTGTGCTGGGTTCCACGACCGCATACGCGAATGATCGGCAAGACGATCGGGAACTGAAAGGACGCATCAAGCAGTCGGTCTGCAAGTGGTGTTTTAGAAATCAGCCGCTGGACCGCTTCGCGGCATATTGTGCCTCTATCGGCATCCAGTCCATTGAACTGGTCGATCCGGACGAATGGCCAACCCTTAAAAAACACGGCCTGATCTGCGCAATGACCCCGAGCCACGGCATCGACCGCGGCCTGAACCGAAATGAAAACCACGAGCAATGCCTGGCGCAAATTCGCGACAGCATTGAAAAAACCGCCGAGGCGGGCTTTCCCAACGTCATTTGTTTTTCTGGCAATCGCGAAGGGATGGACGACGATGAAGGGATGAAAAACTGCGAAATCGCCATCAAGCAGATCGTTGGGTTTGCCGAGCAGAAAAACGTTACCATCTGTATAGAACTGCTCAACTCCAAGCGCAACCATCCGGACTACATGTGCGATCGAACGCAGTGGGGCGGCGAACTTGTGCGGCGTGTCGGCTCGCCCAATTTCCAACTGCTTTACGATATTTATCATATGCAGGTCCAGGAAGGCGATGTGATTGCGACAATTCGTGGATACAAAGACTGTATCGGTCACTATCACACCGCCGGTGTACCGGGACGCAATGAGATTGATGATACTCAGGAATTATATTACCCTGCGATTGTGCGGGCGATTGTGGATACCGGCTTTGACGGCTATCTCGGGCAGGAATTTATTCCGCGTCGAGATCCGCTCGTGTCACTTGCCGAAGCGGTCAAGATTTGTGATGTGTGAGTCAGAGGTCAGAGGTCAGAAATCAGAAAAACTGGATTATTTTTGGAGAGACAAGGATGACATTACGGTTAATGGCAGGCGTTGGGGTTGTTGCGGTGATGGCGGCGGTTACCGGCTGCTGTGCGCAACGGGTGGCTTTGTTTAACGGGCAGAATCTGGACGGCTGGACCACGTATGTGCGGGATGACGCTGTTGGCGCGCCGGAGGTCTGGTCGGTACAGGACGGTGTGCTGCGCTGTGAAGGGCAGCCGTTCGGATATGTGCGTACCGTTGAGTCCTACAGTGACTATATCCTCGAGCTCCAATGGCGATGGACCGGTGAGCCGACCAACAGCGGCGTGCTGCTGCACACGATTGGCGAGGATAAAATCTGGCCGCAATGCATCGAGGCTCAACTCAAACACGAAAGCGCCGGCGACTTTGTGACCATTCAGCCTGGCTCGACGGTCACCGTCAACGGGGTACGGTATCAGCCCGAAGCCGACAGTATCTTCAAGATCGTTCCAAAGAAGCATCCGAGCAATGAGCACGCGCCGGGCCAGTGGAATACGTATCGGATCATCTGCCGGGGCGACAGGATCGATCTGTACGTCAACGGCGTCCATCAAAACCGCGCGTTCAATGTCTGGCCGTCCGAGGGGGCTATTGCCCT
>PXAQ01000056.1 GCA_003567095.1 Phycisphaerae bacterium | reverse complement strand
AGAACGCGGCTTCGAAACCAGTGACCCGCGGGGCGTCCACGTCGGTGACAGATTGTACTTGGATCTGATAGAGTTGCGTGTCCACACCCACGTCGTCGGTGGCCATCAGACCCACAAGATGACCGCCGACACTGGCCGGTGTCCACGACACCTGGCCCGTTGTCGCGTGGATCTCAAAGCCGGGCGGACCATAAGCCACCGACCACACGATCTCTCCGGAGCCGACGGCCGTTGCGTACCCGTCTTGGTTGTAGTGGTAGGGATGGCCAAGCAAGCCGTATCGGTTCGGGCGGGACGTTATCACCGGGCCGGTGGAGACCGGAGTGGCAATGAATCCCGTTGCCCAAGGGCTGTAGTTTACATACTCGCTTACGCCCACGCCTTCGCCACTTCCGACCGTCGACGGTCCGCTAGCATCACCCCAATAGCAGCCAAGTGCATCGATCCAATTCGTCGTGTCGTTGCGAACGCCTTGGTTCTCATTCGAATCAAGGAAATTACTGTTAGCAACAATTGCCGTCGCGTTGCCGGCAATTCGAACACCGGCAAGGCCGTACTCCGAAAACGTCGAATACTGGACGACCGCCTCGCCAGCCGAAAGATGGATCCCTGTCTGTCCCTGACTGTTGAAAACGACACGTTTGACAATTAAGGTCGCGTTTCTGTTTTCGCAGTAAATGGCTCTGTCAAAAGCGTGTTCGATAACGGCGTCGGAAATCGCTAAGGTTCCACATGAATCACCCGGCAGCCATACAATCTGTGGGTCATAATATGTATATTCACCAGTACCACTTCTGAAAACGCGCCTAACACCTCCGTAACGCAACACAACATTATGAAGGCTATTTTCAGGGTTCAGGAACCGGATGGCGCCCCAGTCTGTCGCTCTCGGTACGGTCCGGTTTCCATCGCCGTTACTGTCGCCACCATACATATCATCTCGGCTACTCGTAAACACGATCCTTTCCGATGACGTGCTCAGCAAATCCAAAGTGCCGTACACATAAAGACTAATACGATCAAGACCTTGAGCATGATTTGGTAGTTCGCGCGCGTTGAATTTAACAACAACACCGGCATCGATTGTCAAGGTGATGTCGGCCGGAATAACAAGATTCGACGTCACCAAATATGGAATCTGAAGTTCTTGAACGTCCCGCCAATGTGTGTCCTGCCCCAATGTACCACCAACTCCAATAACATTGTTGACATTTCCTTCAAATACATTATCGCTGTAGTCTGGATTGCCTCTGCCCTGGTAAATTGGAAAACGATTATCAAGAAAATGATTATCGGAAACAACCGCGCGGCCAGCCCCGTTTAAGTACAGGCCCCAATTGGTGCTTCCGCTGATGACGTTGCCCATAATGATGGATGCGCTATTCAGATTGATGGCCGTATTCAAACCAAAAAAGAAACAATTTCGTACCTTCGCGATCTCGCCCAATATGCCGACACTGCTATTCCGAATAATCGTATTATGGACTTTAACATTCGAAGACGAATGTTGCACATAAACGGCTCGATCATGGACGTGCTCGATAACGCAATCGCGGATCTCCATTGCACCCTGCGTAGTTCCCGCCACCCAGATCATTTGCGGATTACTATAGGTAAAACCGCCTGTACTACTTCGAAACACACGGCTCACGCCCCCATAACGAACTATCGCATTATGAAAAACATTAGTCGGATTTGTAAACAGAATACCACCCCAGTCCGTTGATCGTGGCAAGCTTGCACTGCCGTCGCCATTGCTGTCTCCACCATACTCATCGTCTCGGCTGCTCGTAAACACAATCTTTTGCGATGCCGTGCTAAGCAAGTTGAGGTTTCCTTCAACCACGAGACGAATCCGGTTTAGGCCAGTACCGTGCCTCGGTAAATCCCTAGCATTGAATTTAACAACAAGACCAGGATCGATCGTCAATGTCACATTGACAGGAATAGTCAGGTCGGATGTCACTAAATATGGCATGCCAAGCCCCTGGGTATCCATCCAACGAGTGTTCTTCTGCAAGGTGCCACCTACGCAAATCACTTCGTTGGTGTTGCCTTCAAATAGGTTACCGAGGTAGCGTGGATTACCTGCACCTTGATAAATCGAAAAACGATTATTGAAGAAGCGGTTATTGTAAATGCTCGAGATTCCACTTCCTCTCAGGTATACCCCCCAACTGCTATTTCCCAAAAAAACGTTTTCAAGAATGCTTGTTTCGTTGGTCAGATCGATGGCTGTGCCAAGCCCGATAAACACACTTCCGCTAACGACCGAAACGGCCCCGACGATGCCACTCACGCTATCGCGGATCTTGGTGTCGTAAACGCTGATGTATGCGTTGGAGTTTTGGGCGTAGATAGCTCGGTTATGAATATTTTCGATAACACAATTGCGGATCTCCAAGTTCCCGTGAGCACTGCCAGCAATCCATATCATCTGCCGGTCATCATAACTGAAGGGGCCTGTGCTGGGCCGGAAAATACTGCGTACGCCGCCATAGCGAATGATTGCATTGTGAAGTATATTTGCAGGGTTGAGATACCTAATGTTGCCCCAGTCCGTCGGTGCAGGAGTGGGTGCACCGGTGTTTCCACCGTACGTTTCATCTCTACTGCTTGTGAAAACAATCTTTTCTGACGGTGTGCCGCGCAGGTCTAAAGTCCCACTTACTATCAGGCTTATGCGGTCCAGCCTTCTGGCATGACGTGGCATATCCATAGCGTCAAACTTGACCACCACGCCCGGCTCAATGGTGAGTGTTACGCCAGCTGGAATTGTCAGGTTACTGACAACAAGATACACATTGCCGGCCGTCCAGGTAGTCGACGACGAAAGCGTACCACCGACTGAAACTGGCGATGGGGGACCATCGATCACATGAAAGGTAGATGTATATGATTCAGCGAGGGAGCGGCTATT
>PXAQ01000168.1 GCA_003567095.1 Phycisphaerae bacterium | reverse complement strand
GTTCTGGGTGAAATTTCACTTCAAGACTCAGCAGGGCATCAAGAATCTGCCGCCGGATGAGGCCGATAAGCTGGCCGGCTGCGAACCGGATTATCATACCACGCAGTTGTTTGAGGCAATCAAAAAGGGTGAATTTCCTAAGTGGACGCTAAAGGTGCAGATTATGCCGGAACACGAGGCCGAGAACTACCGCTGGAATCCGTTTGATCTGACCAAGGTCTGGCCGCACGGCGACTATCCGCTGCACGAGGTCGGCGTGCTGGAGCTGAACCGCAACCCGGAGAATTATTTCGCCGAGATTGAGCAGTCGGCCTTTTCGCCGGGTAATGTGGTTCCTGGCGTTTCGTTTTCGCCGGATAAGATGCTGCAGGCGCGGATTGTGTCATACTCCGATGCGCATCGCTATCGCTTGGGTGTCAATTACGAGCACCTGCCGGTCAATCGCCCCAAGTGCCCGGTGCATAACACCTATCAGCGCGACGGCGCGATGCGGTTTGACGGCAATTGCGGCGCGGCGGTCAACTACGAACCCAATAGCTTCGGTGGCCCCAAAGAAGATCCGTCATTCCGCGAGCCGCCGCTGAAGATCAGCGGCGATGCCGACTGGTACGAGCAGAAACGCGGCGTGGACGAAGATTATGTCCAGCCGGGCAATCTGTTCCGCCTGATGTCGGCCAATCAGCAACAGCAGCTTTGCGAGAATATTGCCGGCAGTCTGAAAAAGGCCCCGAAAGCCATTCAGGATAAGATGATCGCTCACTTTGCCAAAGCTGACCCGGCCTACGGGAAGGGTGTAGCGACGGCGATTGGACAATGATTTTCAAAAAACACTGGAATTGCCGCCTGGTCTGAATATAATAAAGGGCAATGTCGTTACAGTACAGAAAAGTGGACAAACAAGACAAGGAGACGAGAAAATGAGTAAGGAAAGCAGACAGGCCGCACGGCAAAAGGTGATTGATGTACTCAATAAGGCGCGTTCGATGGAACTGCTGGCTATTGCCCAGTATATGAACCAGCATTACAATCTCGACGATATGGACTACGGCGAATTGGCCGGCAATATCAAGCTGATCGCCATCGACGAGATGCGGCACGCCGAGCAGTTTGCCGAGCGTATCAAGGAATTGGGCGGCGAGCCGACCTCGGATCTGGACGATACCGTCAAACGCGGCCAGAAGATTGAAGGGATATTCCCCTTCGATAGCAACCTGGAAGACAATACGATTGCTGTGTATAACCAGTTTCTGCAGGTGTGTCGTGAAAACGGCGACAGCGTCAGCTTCAAACTGTTTGAGACGATCATCGACGAAGAGCAGGAACACCTGAATTATTTTGACGATGTTGGCGAGCATATCGAAACGCTTGGCGCGGCGTATCTGGCGCGGATCGCCGGCACGCCATCCAGCACCGGCGGCTATTCCAAGGGGTTTGCCGCGTCCGGCGGCGAATAGTTTGTTGTTGACAATCAATGCCTTTAAGTCCTGTGTGCGGCCGGCGCCGCATGCAGGACTTTTTTTGTGTTTACAAAGTACTCGCTTAATATGATATGTTGTTCTAAAAGTTCTTGGGCGCCCCCCTGAGGTGCAACCGAACGTTGGCTTCCATACTGGTCAGATAAACTGGCTTTTCGACCGTAAGAAAAACTTCTTGATACAAGACTTCGGCTTTCCACTGCTCATATCGCATCAGAGCCGGGGATTTGTCTCGGCCCAGATTTTTTTCTGCCAACCCTTTTGCCCCTTCCAACGGACATAATGATTTCCCGTGTTGTCAATCAAAAGATACGGGATTTCCACATTACCAGAATCATAGACACGACTGTCATTGGACCTCGGGCGACCTGCACGTTTTTTTAGCCATACAAGCCTCATGTTTTTGCTGTTATCGTGAGAAAATAGTATAGCTAAGCGATATGGATTTGTCTAACATTGGGTTTTTGGGCTAAAAATAAAGGGTGGAAGAGGGGACTCGAACCCCCGACCCCCAGATCCACAATCTGGTGCTCTAACCGACTGAGCTACTTCCACCGTGTGCCAGATAGTGAAATGTATCCTGCCTTCGGGACTTTGTCAAGCAGTTTTCCGAAATATCAGGCTTTTTAAAGCGTTGAAAAACGGCATCACGTGCTAAGGCAAAATTTCCCAAACGCCGGTGGCCAAAGCCCTGACAACCTTTAGGACTTGGCCCGGCTCGGTGAACCTGCCGAGGCTCAGGCGTACCGCGCCGGCAATTTTGTCCTGTTCCAGGCCGATGGCTTTGAGGACGTGGTTGGACTGTCCGGCCGCCGAGTCGCAGGCCGAACCGGTGGCCGCGGCCAGCGAATCGGTCAGCCGGCGAAGCAGGTGCTCGGCCCGGATGTCGGCCAACACCACCAGCGTTGTGTTGGGCAGCCGCTCGGCGGTGCGGCCGATAATCGCTGCGCCGCTGACGGCCGAGAGCAGGTCCTCTTCAAGGCGATTTCGCAGGTGCTGCATCCGTTCTGCATCGGTCTTTCGGAGCCGGGCGGCCAGCTCGGCGGCCTTGCCCATCGCGGCGATACCGGCAACGTTTTCCGTGCCGCCGCGCAGGGCACGTTCCTGGCCGCCGCCGAGAATCTGAGGGCAGAGCCGCACGCGCGGGGCCCGGCTTCGCACGTATAACGCGCCCACGCCTTTGGGGCCGTACATTTTGTGGGCCGACAGCGCCGCCAGATCGACGCCGGTGTCCTCGACGCTGAACGGAATCTTGCCGGGCGCCTGCGTGGCGTCGCAGAAAAACAGCACCCCCCGCTTTTTGCACAACGCGGCAATCTCGTTGACCGGGTTGAGCGTGCCCAGCACATTATTGGCCGCCATCACCGATACCAAAATGGTGCGCGGCGTCATCGCCTCTTTGATTTGCTCGGCCGTGACCCGTCCGGCAGAATCGGGACGCAGCAAT
>PXAQ01000255.1 GCA_003567095.1 Phycisphaerae bacterium | reverse complement strand
TCGTTCTCCAGCATCAGCCGGCCGGTGTTGAGGTTTTTCCAGGTCACCGCCACCCGCACGGATGCTTCACGTTCCAGCGGCCGGCCGGTAAAGCGGTCGCCGGCAACGACCCCCAGACCGGTGTCGATCGTCCCGCTCATGACCGAATCGGCCAGGGTGCGGTCCGTGACAATCTTATACGGCGTCTGGGCTTCAATCTGCTTGCAGATCGCCTCGGTCAGCTTAACCTCGTAGCCCCGGCGAAATCCTTCAGAATCGAACATCTCGACATATACGGTGGAAATCTCCTGCGGATGCAGCCATGTATTCTGATAACCCGCCAGGCCGCCGGCACCGCAGCCGATGAGCGTCACGGCCAGCAGGACGACCACCGATACAGTCAGCGTTTTCACTGCAACAGGATGTCTATGTGTTTGTATCACGTTTAGTCTGTCTCCGACGGCGAATCCTCAGACGATTCGAACAGCAGCTTCACGCCAAACCAGGAATCCAGAAACCCGCCGACCGCATTAAAGAGCGTACGCGTGAACGTCGGCTCGATCGCCGGCGCTGCGTCGGGCGCCAGGCGCGCGGCGGCCTTTTCAGCGGCCCGTGTCTCGGGCCACTGCGCCAGTATCTCATCGTAGTATCGCCGGGCCGCGGACAGGTTGTCCAGACGCTCATAATACAGGCCCGTCTGGTACTGCTTGTAAGCCAGCTGTTCGGTGATCAGTTTCAACGTCTCATCCAGTTCAAGTTCCTCGGCCGCCTGCGGGTACCGCTGGATATAATCCTCAAAATAAAGTTGCGCACTGCGCAGGACCGACGCGTCAAAATCAGGCCCGCCATAGGCCGCGTGCAGCGCCTGAGCCATCCGCAGCAGCGCCTCGCGCCCCTCGGCGCCGGTCGGCCAGCGCGAGGCAATTTCCGACCACGTATGATACGCCTCGATAAACTGCTTGCGGCGCTGCTGGTTCTCGGCCGTGACCTGCAGCGCCCGCAGGGCAATCGGGGCATTGCCGGTCATATCGGCGATATTCCGCATAATGGTCACCCCGTCATCGAAGGCCGGTATCCGAAAGATCACCAGCAGCTCACGCTTTTGACCCTGCAAAAAGGCCGCCCCGATAGAAAAATACCGTTCCATCGCCAAGGGCTGCAATGCGCTGTCCGGCCAGGTCTCAAGAAACTCTTTGTACAGCCGGGCGGCTCGGCCAAACCTTTGTTTCGCGTAAACCTGCTCGGCGGCGATAAAATCATCCAGATCGTCACCGACCCGATCCGGAAATTCAGCCTTAAGCGACTCCAGCGCCGCGACAATATCATCAAAGTCTCCGACCGCCAATCGCTGCCGAAGGTCCGCAATCGCTTTAAAGTACTCGCCTTGCGGTACATCGGCCAAATCCTGCCAGCCCTCCTGCGGATCCAGCCGCCATGTTTGACCGTCTGCCGCTACCGGCACAACGAGCCCGAGCACCACCAAAACTGTGAACCAGACGGGCATTCTCATCTGAACTATCCTGACTTAACACATCTTCTTTTCAGGTTTCCAAAGTCTTATTATAAGCGTTTTTTCAAGCCTTGCAAACGAACTTTTTGAATATCCAGAAAAAACAAGCTATCCTTAATCCTCTTTCGAAGCACCCTCGGCTCGTCTGGCTGGCCGGTCCGGCTGCCGGGCCAATTTTCGTCAGCATTTCAGAATTCAGAAGAAATGATTGGTTTGCCGATACAACAAAATCGGGTATAATTCGACGCATAAAAATTTTCTGGACAATTTTGTGAAACACGGACATTTATATAAAATAGCGATTGAAGGAAGCCTGCTGTGTGTGTGTATTGTGCTGCTGGTCAGCGGGCTCAGTTTTCACATCGGCGACCCGCCAAGCGAGTACGTCTGGCCGCACAATGACCCGGTCGAGAATCTCTGCGGCCATGTCGGTGCGCTGGCGTCCTACTATATGCTGTACTATTTCGGCCCCGGGGCGCTAGTCGGCCTGTTTGGGCTGATTGTGGCGTTGTTTGTGCATTTATCAGGCAGATCGATGACCCAGCCGATACTGCGTGCCATCGGGCTGATCCTGGTCACCGCGTCGGTCTCGGCCGGCTGGTATCTGCTCTGGCCCGACAGCGAGCAGGGATCGCTGCTCTATCGGATGCTGTTTGGCCGGATTTACGCGGCCGGCGATTTTCCCTGGGGCAATGGCGGCGTGCTCGGCGTGGCCGCCGGGACCTTCCTGCCGGTCCATTTGGCCCCATTGGGTACATGGATTGTCCTGTTGTGCAGTTCTATCGTGGGGGCCATGCTCGCGGCCGACACGGTGGTCTTGACCCTGGCCCGCTGGTTTGGACTGGGCGTATTGAAGTTTTTCGGGCTGGCCGGGCCCGCCTTTTCGGTCGCCAAAGAGCAGTCACAGGCCCTCGGCGACATCTGGACACGGCTTAGCGAAAAACAAAAGCAAAAAGAGCAGCAGCCCCAGTCATTTGCCGAAGTGGTGCGCCAATACCGCGAAAAAATCGGCCTGGCTGAGACCGCGCCGCTGCCCGAAAAAGCAGCGCCGTCCTCTGCCGCTGCCGCCGCTGAGCGCGAGCCATCGACCCCGACCAAAAAAGACAGCGCGAAAAAGAAATCCGCTCCAAAGTCCGCTCAGAGCGCCAAAACCGCCCCGGCCGCCGCGGCCAAAGCCAAACCCAAGCCCGCCTCCGAACCGCCCAAAAGCTACGAGGACTACCAGCTTCCCGGCTTGGACCTGCTTAAAGAGCCGGAAACCGGCTTTTCGGTCGTCCAGGAGCGGATGGTCGAAGAAAAGGCCCGGGCGCTGGAGTCGCTGCTGGAAGAGTTCGGCGTCAATGCCCAGGTGGTCAACGCCGAGCCCGGCCCGGCCATCACGATGTACGAGCTGGAGCTGGCCGCCGGCGTGAAGGTCAGCCAGATCTCCACGC
>PXAQ01000159.1 GCA_003567095.1 Phycisphaerae bacterium | reverse complement strand
TGCCCTTTCATTTTTTATCCTATATAATATTACACTTAATTTCCGCGGAGAGTAGCTCAGCTTGGCCAGAGCGCTGCGTTCGGGACGCAGAGGTCGCAGGTTCAAATCCTGTCTCTCCGATTCACCTAAAGCTATTCTTTGAAAGGGCTTAGGGAGAATATCGAAACACAACGGAAACTGCAAATGGTTGTTTTTGGACATTTTGGGCGGTGCAGCGTCCCCCCGATCTTTTGTCATTGGACTAAGCGGCAGAGCCGCCTGATCTCGCCGCTGGATTTTCCTTGCTAAATTACACCCTTGATGGTCTTCACAAACGTCATGGGTTACTCGTTTTTTCGAAACGGTTTGGTGAAGAACTGCCCGGTTTTTTTGAGTGTGTTGCCGACAAAGGAAACCCCTTGGGCGCCGGTGTTGTAGACGGCCTTGGTCGAGGCGGTTGAGACCGTCACGACCGAGCGGACGGGGGTGCGGATGAAGCTGGTCAGGCTGTCGCCGGTCTGGTCGATGGCCTCGGCGATTCGTTTGCCGGTCTGGTCGGTTGTCTCCACCTCGCCTACCGCGCGGCGGCGGACGCCCTGCCAGACATCCTTGAAGAAAATATCTTTGACATCGTTATAAAAATCCCCCACATGACTGAGCAGGTGCCGCTTGGCCTCGGCGGCGTTCCAGCCGCGAAACGCCCGACACCGCCCCATCGCGGCGTGGCCGGCGATCGTGGTCATAAAGCCGGCCCCGATGCCCTGGGCGATATCATCGACAAATCGCCCGATAAACGGTGCGTGCGAGCCGATATCCTCGATCAGCTTTTTGCCCATGTTAATGTAGTTGACCGTGGCAACCACGTTGAGAATATCCAGCATGATCCGGCACTGCTCCACGGCCGCCGGGCGGGCGTTATACACCCGGATGATGCGAATGGTCATGACCAGGTTGCGGTAGATCACGATGAACAGGTCGGCGGATTTGTACGGGCTCAGCGTCACGCCGATCATAATATCCCGCATCGAGTCGCGCACCTGCCGGGCGGCCAGGTCGTCAATCTCGGCCAATACCGGCTGGATTGTCTCGGCCTCGACGCGCTCAATCACTGCCCGCATTGCCTCGACTCCGGGCGCGTTCTCAAGGGTCTGGTCAATCTGCTCAAGCCCGGCCTGCAGCAGCGCCTTTTTGCCGACCGGCACCGAGGGATTGTCCGCCAGCCGCCCCACGAACCGCCGCAGATAGAGCAGGTATTTTTTGAGCTGTCGGCCTGTCGCCGCCGCCGGGTCGGCAATCGCCGGGGGTCGCAGCGCCCTGGGCACAGCCGCCAGGTTGACCCACAGGTACCCCGCCAGCCATAGCACCGCCGCCGCGATGGCCGCCAGAAACGCATATCCCGCCCACGGATGCAGGGCGTAAAGCGTCTGATAGGCCCGCAGCACCTCAATGACGGCAAAGAACGCAAACAACACCCCCACCGCCATCACAACCGTCCGAATGATCCGAAACCAGTGTCTAAGCATAATAAATATCATCCAATCCTTGGCGGGTCATCATCGGACTCGCCTTTAATTTCCCAGTATTCTTTTGGTAAAAGACGATCAAGCTCACTTTTAAAAATATTTCGATAATCTGGTCTCGAAAAGCGGAAGGTAACACAGTTATCTGCGTTATCCCAATCTTGTTTTTTTGTGCCACGCCAAGGTATGTAAACATTACCGCTTTTCTGAGCAAACTGGCTTAGAGCTCGCATACAATGAAGAACCGCTTCTTCATCAGTTTTTACGGTTAAACTGAAACGGTATAAAGAATGTTGACTCACTTTATCTCCTTTCCTTTGCTAAAGAGTTTAGAGCATTAAATTTTCCCATGTTTTTGGTTCAATAAGCTATTATATTGAAATCTAATTCGGATAACAATAGTTTCATTTGGGTTCGCTTTTGTGCGATCTGTGTATGTGTGGTTGATTTTTGGGCTGTTTTGGGGTAGGGTGGGGGGTATGCAGAAGCTCACAAGCCAACCTGTTTCGCTGGATATGCGCGATTGCGGCCTGATGCCGTATGCCGAGGCGCTGGCGCTGCAGCTTGAACTGTGCGCCCGGCGGCAGGCCGATGCGGTCGGCAATACCGCCCTGATCGTCGAGCACCCGCCGGTGATCACGTTGGGCGCGCGAAAAAGCGAAAACAAGCTCAAAACCGACGCCCGGCGCCTGGCCGCCTGCGGGATTGACCTGCTGACCGTCGGCCGCGGCGGCGGCACAACGGCCCACAACCCGGGCCAGCTTGTACTCTACCCGATCCTCAAACTCAAAAGCCTGAACCTGAGCGTTACCGACTACATCCGCGGCCTTGAGCGCATCGGCATCGCCCTGCTGGCCGAGATGGGCGTGGTCGCCGACCGCCGCAAGGGCTATCCCGGCCTGTGGATCGGCGAAAGAAAAATCGCCTCCATCGGCGTCCAGATCAAAAAATGGGTCACCTTCCACGGTATGGCCGTCAACCTCAACAACGACCTGTCCATTTTCGAGCACATCGTCCCCTGCGGCCTGGACGGCGTGACCATCACCTCCGCCCGGCAAGAAACCGGCCAAAGCATTGATCTGCCCGCAGCCAAAACCCGCCTGGCTCATTTGTGCCGGCAATACTGGATGAGCCAATGAAAACGCTCAATTCCCAAAAAACCAAAAACTATCCGTCTCTCAATTGCCCGCAGTCATTACCGCGCAAGCAGGAAACCGAAAAATGAACAAAGACACAACCCAGACCGATCAAACCGTGAGGCGTCTGCCGCCGTGGCTCAAGCGGCGGGTGGGGTCGGGTCAGGTGTTCCAGCATACACACCAGACGCTCGAAACGCATGGGCTGGAGACAATCTGCACGCACGCCAATTGTCCCAATCGGGGCGACTGCTGGAGCCGGGGTACGGCGACGGTGCTGATTTTGGGCGATATCTGCACAC
>PXAQ01000031.1 GCA_003567095.1 Phycisphaerae bacterium | reverse complement strand
TCCTGGGATCAGGCCCTCTTCGAGAACCGCCTAAACAAACTGGAGTATCGCATTATCCGCGTCGACGGCAGAATACGATGGGTGTTCGAACAAGGCCTGTTTATCTTTGATGAGCACGGAGAGATTGAGGCCATTGAGGGTCTGGTGATTGATATAACCGACCGCAAGTGCGCTGAGCAGGAGCTGTATCGGGTCTCAATACATGACGGACTCACCGGACTTCACAACCGTGCCCACATAATGGAACGCCTAACGGATTTGGTACAAGAGTATCGGCGTGAGGGAAGACCGTTTGCAGTCGTGCTCATAGACATCGACCATTTCAAGACCGTGAACGACAGCTATGGCCATGCGGCCGGAGACATGGTACTCCGGGACTTTGCAGGGATCTTGACCAGATGCCTCCGCCCCTATGATCTAACCGGGCGTTACGGCGGTGAGGAATTCATTGCTGTTGCCTTGAACACAGACGCCTCCGCTGCAGCACAGCTCATGCAGCGGTTTCGTACCGAGGTAGTGGAACACCTTTTTCAACACGGAGACACCCGCATTGATATCCGGTTCAGCGCAGGTGTCTGTGACGCCCATCTGCTCGACGCTGCTTCGGCGGATCTGTCCGCAACTGCTGCTGCCGAGCTCCTGCTTAGCACCTCGGATGAACGGCTGTATGCCGGCAAGCGCGCCGGCCGTGACCGAATAGTCTACACATAGTGATCGCATAAATATCCAAGTGAATCTTGTTGTGGAGTTTTCTCGAATCAATGGTACCATAGAAAGATGCGTGGTACTTCGACGACCACACAATCACACAACACAAGAGAAATCTAAGGGAGCTAAGTATGAGTAACAACACAGTTGTTGTTGGTATTCCGCGCGAAATACTGGCTGCGGAAAGGCGCGTTGCCGCAACCCCTGAAACGGTTGCGGAGCTGGCGGCACAAGGTCACCGAATACTGGTGGAGAGCGGCGCCGGAGCGGGTGCGTACATTGAGGACTCTCGGTACCTGGAGGTGGGTGCCGAGATAGTCCCGGACGTGATGGAGATCTACCGTCAAGCCCAGGTGGTTCTTAAGGTGAAGGAACCGCAGTTTCATGACAAGCTCGGCAAACACGAGGCGGAGCTTATCACCGAGGGCACGACGCTGATCTGTTTTCTCCACCCGGCAAATAAAATCAATCACGACATGCTGCGCATTCTGGCCAACCGCGGAATCACCGCCTACACCCTTGACGGGGTTCCGCGGATTTCTCGTGCACAGCAAATGGACGCGCTGACTGCAATGAGCACCTGCGCCGGGTACAAGGCTGCCATCTTTGCTGCAAGCTACGTCGGTGGTTTCGTCCCAATGATGCCGACATCCTTTGGAGTCATCCCTCCCAAGCAGTTTCTGGTTGTCGGCGTGGGTGTTGCCGGGCTTCAAACCATTGCCACAGCAAAGCGGCTGGGTGCCAAGGTTAAGGCTCTCGACATTCGTCCGGAGGCCAACGACCAAGCGAAGAGTCTGGGTGCTGAACTGGTTCCCTTTGATATCCCAACCGACCTGGCCATAGGTGCCGGCGGCTACGCCAGGAGTTTGCCGGAGGAATGGTACGCCAGGGAACGTGAGGCTCTTGCCCCCCACGTCGCGGCAAGTGACGCGGTGATACTTACCGCACTTATCCCCGGCGAGGTTGCTCCGATCCTGGTGGACGACGCCATGATCAAACAGATGAAGAAAGGCTCTACCATCATTGACATTGCAGTAGATCAAGGCGGCAACTGTTCGGCTACCAAATCAGGAGAGGAGTACTATCACGAAGGAGTGTTCGTCAGTGGTGTGAAGAATATCCCGGCGACCTTGCCGGTGGACTCAACCAGCATGTTTGCCCAGAGCATGTTCCACTTCTTCTCGTATATCTTTGAGAGCGGCACCGCTCGTACCGACACAGCGGACGAGATCGTTGGATCTACCCTGGTGACCTTCCAGAAGAAGATTGTCCATGCGGGAACGCTCAAGGCTATGGGCGGCACACAGTAACAGCAAAGGAGACCCGTTTCAAATGATTTTCATCATGCTAAGTGTGTTGATTATTGCAGCAATACTCGGCTACCGAGCAATCTCGGCAGTGCCGTCGCTGTTGCACACACCGTTGATGTCCGGCATGAATGCACTTTCGGGTATTACGGTAGTCGGTGCGGTGGCGGTATTTGTGAACGCGCCTGAGGGTGCCTCCGGTTGGGCCGCAGCAGCGCTTGTGCTGGCCATGGTTAATGTTGCCGGTGGCTTCTGGGTAACCGAGCGCATGCTCAAGATGTTTAAGGCAAAGAAGGCGCAGAACGCCGTTGAGGAGGTACCATGGCAGTAGCCATCGTTGCCGCTCTCCTCATCATTGGAATGTTTATCCTCGGAATCCGCCTCATGCAGTCACCGCAGGCTGCGCTCTGGGGAAACCGCATCGGCGCTTCCGCCATGACAATAGCGCTTATCTGGGCATTTGTCGGCACCGGTGGGGCGGATACCGGCCCAATGCTGATCTTTATCGGAATTGGTGCCGGCATAGGAATTGTTCTGGCCCAGTCGGTCAAAATGATTCACATGCCCCAAACGGTAGCTCTCCTGAACGGGCTTGGCGGAGCGGCGTCCGCGCTGGTTGTCTGGGCCGCGGTGCTTGCCGCCGGCATGGGTGTCGGCACTGCACCGGAGGCTTTGGACGCGTCGGCTGCGGTCCTGTTCTGGAGCACCTCGGGACTTGCCGTTGGGGTGGGAGCACTTACCTTCAGCGGCAGCGTCGTGGCGGTGCTTAAGCTGCAGGGTATAGCATTCCGTCGGCCGGTGCAGTTCCCCGGTTATGGACATCTGTTTCGACTTACTTTGCTTGCAGCACTTGCAGTTGCCGCCTGGAACACGGTACAGGCCGGAGTGAGCTTTGAACTGATGCTGCCATTGGTCGTACTCCTGTGTCTTG
>PXAQ01000067.1 GCA_003567095.1 Phycisphaerae bacterium | reverse complement strand
GCGACCGCAAGGACTGGCCCAGCCTGTTCAACGAGATCACCGAGGAGCAAAAGCACTACCTGGACGAGCGCATCATCCTGCCGGCCTATGAGCGGTTTGTGCAGGCTGTCTATGAGGGCCGGCGCGACATACTGACCGAAAGCCAAGTGCGCGACCTTGCCGACGGCAGTATCTATACCGCCTCTGACGCGTTGGATGTCCGGTTGATCGATGCCATCGGATACTTTGACCAGGCCGTGGAGACCGTCGCCCAGGCGGCCAACCTGACCGATCCGCTGGTGGTCGAGTATAGCCGAAGGGTGTCCCTGCGGGCGTTGTTCGGAGCCGAAATCGGAAGCGGCCATCGAGAGCTTGTGGATACCCTGCTCGAGACCCTGCTGATTCCCCAGACCATGTATCTGTGGGACGGACGGCCTTAAACGATACAGCGACAACAGCAGACTGCGGCCAGTTATCGACGACGCCAGGCGCCAATGCGCTGGCCGGTCAGCAGCACCGCCTGACGGAGGGCGCTTTTGCAGATGCGCCCGAACGAAAACCTCAGCGGCACGCGCTGGGCCTGCACAAAATCCGCACAGACCAGGTCGCGCCAATCGTCGCCGACACAGTCAATCGCCGCCTCGTCATGACAGCCGACATCCATCTGTTTTGCCGCCTGCAGGATGGGCAAATTCGCCGGGTCTATATTCACCAAGCGACAGCAGATCCGCTCACAGGCCGCCGGGTCCTTGCCGGCGATCAGGACTCCCAGGCTACGGGCTCCGCCGCGAATTGGCCCCTGCCCTTCCATGGCCGTGACCCCGTCGATCAGGTTGACCGCCGGCGCAAGTTGCCGGTAAATGCCGACCAGCATCCGGGAAAATGTCTCGCAGCAGCGTCCCTGCGTATAATGGCGCAGCGCCTTTTCCTTGCCCGCCACACAGCCGTACATATTTTTGAAGGCAAACGTCGCCCCCAATTGCTGGTGGGCCTTGAGCTTGGGCAGATTGATGATGGCATCGACCTCCAGCGACGCCCGGCTGATGCCGACCGATACGCCGTCGACCTGGATTCGTACAGGCCGGCCCAGCTGGATCATCTCAACGCCCAGGTAGCCCAGCCGTTTTTCAATCCCCAGCGCAGCTAGGCACCCCCGTACATTGCCCCAGGCCGGCGAGTCGCCCACCACCGGGATCGCCCCGGCCTGGCGAACCCACTCGGCCACCGCGCAGATCAGCTCCGGATGCGTCTGGGCGGGAATCTCCGGACCGACCGGCACAATCAGGTTGGGTTTGATCAGGACGCGCCAGCCGGGGCGGATAAAGCGCTCCGGGCCGCCGGCCAGCAGCAGCACGCGATCGACCGCGCTGCCGATCGCCGTCGGCTCATACGTCAAACACCGAACCACCGCCACTGTTGGCCGCCTCATCACCCCTCCGCGCCAAGACAAACGATGGTATAGAATCGAATTTGATCCGAGCGGCCCGGCGGCAGGAAAAACAGCCGCTCGAATGCCGTAAATTTTTCAATCTCAGAATGACGCGGAGCAATGATGACAAAATCAGCCGGGCCAAGGGTCATTTCAAACCCGCTCGCCTCAAACCGACGCGTTAGTCTTTGGACGGCCTCCGGCCATCGCGACCACCGCTGGGCTGCCCACGGGACAAAGATCGGCTCAACGGTCACCTCAATGCGGCCAGGAAAGCCCGGCCCCGCCTCCGGCGTCAAAGCCCAGCTCAGGGTCCCTTCGACCAGCGAATCGGACATCACCTGGCCCTCTGTGCCCCGATAATCCACAACCGCCCTATCATCGATGACCACCTGGCCAAACGTCTCTTCAAATCCGGGGTTCAGCACCAGGTTGGCCTGGCTGAATCGGCGGCTTGCCGCTCGCTCGAGGCAAGCGTTGACCGAGCTGATTTGCATTCCGCTGCCGGCAACGGCATAAAAACCATTTATCGAAAAGGCCTCTTTATCGCGAAATCGTATGGGTTGTTCGGATAGAGCCGCCTGGCAGTCCCGCACGGCCTGGGCCTGCTGGAGATCGACATCGTACGAAGCAACCAAAAAAGAGACAACGGGAATCGAGTTCTCTCTGGTCCTCGGCATCACATCGGCGAGCGTCAACCCGTCAATGGGGGCCACCGAGGGATGCGCCTGTTGCTGTTGCTCGAGACAACCGGCCAAAAGAAGTCCTATTGAGATGTAAATGGCCCACAGTTTCATTTGCTTATGGTTGGATAATCCTTAAACGGTCAAATTATTATACTTGCTTGACGTTATTCTAACGTCAACTGCCACACCGTTCAAGTTTACTGCTGAAAACCGAATTCACCGACCAGTTTGACGAATCGGCAGCCGCAGATGGGGGGGGTGATAAGCTGGTCGCCCTTTTTTTCGATGACCTCGAGCATTTGTGACGTCTCTTGGCCCACCGGCGCAACCAGGCGGCCGTCCGGGGCAAGCTGGTCCAGCAGCGTCGGGGGGATACTCGGCACGGCGGCGGTCAGCAGCATGCGGTCAAAGGTGCGTTTTTCGGGCCAGCCGGCGCTGCCGTCACCGATAAAATACTCGACGTTTTCAATCCCTAACCGCGACAGCACAGCCTGGGCCGACTCGGCCAGCCGATTAAACCGCTCAATCGTATACACCCGCCGAGCCAGCAAGGCCAGCACCGCCGTCTGGTAGCCGCTGCCGGTGCCGATCTCCAGCACCTCCTCGGAGCCGGTCAGCTTCAGGCACTGGGTCATCAGCGCCACGATATACGGCTGGCTGATGGTCTGGCCCCCGCCGATGGGCAGGGGGTTGTCAGCGTACGCCTGAGCCGCATAATCGGGCGGCAGGAACGCCTCCCGCGGCAGACGTCCCATCCCCTCCAGCACCCCCGTATCGGTAATATCCCGACCCCGCAGGTGATGTCGAACCATCGCCGCACGCTCGGCGGCCAGCTTTTTGGATTGATCGTAACTG
>PXAQ01000088.1 GCA_003567095.1 Phycisphaerae bacterium | reverse complement strand
GCAACATCGTGTACATGCCCTGCACGGCGGAAAACGACTTTGTGCCCGAGCTGCCCGCCCAGCCGGTGGATATGATTTACCTGTGTTATCCCAACAACCCCACCGGCGCGGTGGCCACCCGCGACCAGCTCAAGGCGTGGGTGGACTATGCGGCGGCCAATCAGGCGATCATTCTGTACGACGCGGCCTACGAGGCGTTCATCCAGGATGAGCGTATCCCGCGTTCGATTTATGAAATTCCCGGCGCCGAAAAGGTCGCGATTGAATTTCGCAGCTTCTCCAAGACCGCCGGCTTTACCGGCGTGCGCTGCGCCTTTACCGTCGTGCCCAACGGGGTACTGGCCTATAAGAAAGACGGCTCGGCGGTCGCCCTGAACGGCGTCTGGAACCGCCGGCAGAGTACCAAGTTCAACGGCGTCAGCTATGTCACTCAGGCCGCGGCCGCGTCGGTCTATACGCCCGAAGGAAAGCGGCAGATTCAACAGACCATCGCGATGTATATGGACAACGCCAAAGCGATGCGCGAGGCCCTGACAGGTCTGGGTCTGTCGGTCTATGGCGGACTGCATGCGCCCTATGTCTGGATCAAAACACCCGAGGGCGTCGGCTCGTGGGAGTTTTTCGATCGGCTGCTGAATAAGGCCCACCTGGTCGGTACACCGGGTGCAGGCTTCGGCGCAGCCGGTGAGGGGTACTTCCGCCTGAGCGCGTTTAACCATCCGGATAACGTCGCTGAGGCGATGAAACGGCTCGCGGCGCTGTAAGGCTGGGCGCGGCTGTCAGATGTCGTGCCTTTAACGCTATGAAAAACGATGCGTATATCGGTTTGGGGTCGAATCTGGGCGACCGGGCGGCCCATCTCCGGGCGGCGCTGGAAGCGCTGGAGGCCCATCCGGCGATTCAGGTCTGCCGGGTAAGCGATTTTTACGACACCGCGCCGCTGGCCGGACGTTCGCAGGGGCCGTATCTCAATGCGGTCGCCTGCCTGGAGACGACCTTGGCGCCGACCGATCTGCTCGAGAAGATGCACACCATCGAGGCAGACGGCGGGCGCGTCCGCGCGGAGCCCTGGCAGTCGCGCACGATTGATCTGGATCTGCTGCTGTACGGCGATCAGGTGATCCACACCCCGGCACTGACCGTGCCGCATCCGGCGATGCACCTGCGGTCGTTTGTGCTCAGGGGCCTGTGCCAGGTCAACGCCGAGGCGGTCCATCCGGTGTTGAAACGAACGGCAGCGCAGTTATACAGCCGCTTGAACGGCGGCGATTATTATCCGGACCCGGCCCGGCCGCAGTTGATCTCGGTGGCCGGTCTGATCGGCGTGGGCAAGACCACGCTGGCGGCGCGGCTGGCCGAGACACTTGGCGCGACGCTGCTGTGTGAAGCGTATGCCGACAACCCGTATTTGCCGGATGTCTATGCGGGCTGCACGGATGTGGCGCTGGGCTCGGAGCTGTTTTTTTTGTCCAGCAGCGCGACGCAGCTTCGCCGCGACCGGCTCGAAAACGGGCGGTGCTGTGTCAGCGATTATGTGTTCGACAAGGCGAAGATTTACGCCTCAAGCTGGCTGGGTGCACGCGATCTGGCCTGTTACCGCAAGCACTACGCCTGCGTGGTCAAACAGATTGCCGCGCCGGTGGTGGTGGTTTATCTGACCGATGACATTCAGCGGTGTCTGGAGAGAATCCATCGGCGAAACCGGCCGTACGAGCAGCGGATTGAGGCCCGTTTTTTGACCGATCTGAAGCAAAAGTATGATGATTTGTATGACCACTGGACGGTCTGTCCGGTGATTCGCATTGAGGCATCCCAGTGCGCATCGCCCGAGCAGGCCGCTGTGTGGGCCGAAGAAATACGACATTACATCACAATCTAAAAAATGAAGATCATCACCACGATCTCAGACGTTCGAGACTGTGTTCACCGGGCGCAGCAAGACGGCAAGCGTATCGGGCTGGTGCCGACGATGGGGGCACTGCATGCCGGACACGGCGCACTGATTGAACGGGCTGTTCGGCAGTGCGATTTCGTGGTGGTCAGTATTTTCGTCAATCCCACCCAGTTCGGCCCGAACGAGGATTTTGACCGCTATCCCCGCTCGCTTGAGCAGGATGCGACCTACTGCGCAGAGCGCGGCGTGGATGTGATATTCGCGCCGTCGCCGCAGGAAATGTACCCCGATCCGCAGCAGACATGGGTTGAGGTGCAAACCCTGACCGAGCGGTTATGCGGGGCTGGGCGCCCCGGGCATTTTCGCGGCGTCACGACCGTCTGCGCCAAGCTGTTCAATATCGTTGGGCCGGATGTGGCTTATTTCGGCCAAAAAGACGCCCAACAGGCAATCGTCATACAGCGGTTGGTCAAGGATTTGAATGTTCCGCTGGAGATTGCTCTCTGTCCGATTGTCCGCGAGCCGGACGGGCTGGCGATGAGCAGTCGGAACCGCTATCTGACGCCCGAGCAGCGCCGCCGGGCGGTGTGCCTGTATCGGGCGCTGGAGCACGGCCGGCAGATGATCGCCCAGGGCTGCCGGCAGGCGAGTGAACTTATCGCGGCCCTGCGGAGTATGATTGAACAGGAAGGCGGACAGGTCGAGTATGTCAGTATAGTCGACGCAAAAACACTTGAACCCGTCGATACATTGGCCCCCATGACCCTGATCGCCTTGGCGGCTTTTTTCGGTTCGACCCGGCTGATCGATAATTGCCTTCTGGACTTGAGTAATCTGCACGATAGTGTATAATCAATATTTCGACTATTTCTGATAGAGTGCGAGACTAAACCGATATGTTCGTCAAAGCATTAAAAGGCAAAATTCACCGCTGCAGAGTCACGCAGACGAAAATTGACTATCCCGGCAGCATTGGCATCGATGTTGAGCTGCTCGAGGCGGCCGGTATCCGGACGTACGAAGAGGTGCTGGTGGCCAACGTGACCAACGGCGAGCG
>PXAQ01000051.1 GCA_003567095.1 Phycisphaerae bacterium | reverse complement strand
GTTCTGACCTCTTGGCGTAACCTGCCAATAAGTGGTTAGGCTGGCCAGCTATGGCCAATGGCAGAGTAGAGCAGTTGGTAGCTCGCCGGGCTCATAACCCGGAGGTCGCAGGTTCGAGTCCTGCCTCTGCAATCACACCGGCCCTAGCGGGCCACAGCCAAAGGAGTCTCATCATGACCACCACCGTCGCCGCCACCCTGCTCAAACGATAGCCCTTGCACACCCGTCGGGGATTTAAGGCTGTCGTGATTTGAAGGAGTAGCGAAATGCCAGATCTAAGAAAACTTCGCGCGGCGCAGGCCGCCGTAAACCAGGGCGCACGGGGCCTAGCCCTGTACACCCTCCGGTGCGAGGCTTCACGCCTGGGAGTGTTTATCCCGGGCGTGAAGCCCTTGCCCCGGAAGCACAGGCAGACGGGCTAATATCCCCCGGGAGAATCGCACGTGGTCTCCTTAAAAACCGTGCGGGTCCGCCTGAGCCACAGATCAGGAACGACGGGTACCGAAAGGTATTAAGGCCCCCTACCGTGTTGGTAGGACCGGGTCCCAAGTCCCGGAAGCCCAGCAGGCACAACCTGCGACAGTCAGCACCTAGCCTGTGGGTGTGCCTACGCTGTCGCCCTTCTCGAAAGGTAAAAGACATGGTATCTCTTGACATCCTCCGCCTGGCCGCGGTGGCAGTAGCCACCGTCCTGCAGGAGCACGGCGTGCACCCTAACAGTGTGCCCAAGGTCCGGTGGGAATTTGATTTTGATGCCGGTGGCGGCACAAAAGGGTGCTACTTCAAAAATAGATCCTTTAGAGGATCTGCTGTGGTACTGATGATGTACCCGGGTATAAGCAACAGCGACCTATTCATGGTCGCCGTGCACGAACTGGCGCATCACCTGTCGTGCAGTCGCCCACTACTCCGGGCGATGCTTCGCAGGTACGTTTCGGAAGTGACGGAGGAGGACGAGCGCGCGCTTGTCGAACGCTACCCACAGGAACAGTGGGAGGAGGAACGGCGAGTGCGCGGCTTCTCTAACTACTGTAGCCGTCGGTTTAGCAGTGACATAGCCCACTGTGCCTCCTTCGGCCTGAGCCGGGAGCACGAGCTAGTAGCTGCCTGCCTTGTCTAATATATATAGTTATCCCCGCCTCCACGACGGCCGGCGTGGGATCGAGGTATAGGGTGCGGGACCGTCGATCCTGCTCCGCGCCTACCGGCCATTCATTTTCACCAGATAAGAAAGGAGGTATACCATGTTAAGACTCTGCATAGGGCACCACATGACCCTGTTCCAGCGGCAACGGTACAAGAAGGAGCTTAAGCTCGAAATGACGCTGCCTCTGTTCCATTTCACGACCCTCGCGGGTATACGAACCAGTCTACGCCGGCTGGCGTCTGAGGGGCTGCTGTATATTCAACCTATATCGGGCCACGAGACCACCGCCTACCCGATACATTACAAGAGCCTTACCAGAGGGGTCATTGCGCGGTGCACAGCCGCCGCTGAGCGGGAAGAGGCTTGGGACGCTCTTCGTGAGGTACCAACGTTCAATGCCGCGTTGGTGGCCCATACAGCCGACCCGCATCCGCTCGCGTGACACCAAGAGTTACGTGGTGGGGCTGGTGTTTGTTTTAGCTATGACCTCCCCGGCACCCCGTAAGCTCCGGCGGGCCCGCGTCTTTCTACCCCGCGTTTAGGGTGACGCGCCGCGCGGTTCCGGCCGCGTTACCAAACCGGCCAGGGACCTGTAGCTCAATGGTAAGAGCACCGGCCTCATAAGCCGAGGGATGTCGGTTCGAATCCGACCGGGTCCATTAGCCATAACAGCCGGATGGCACCGGCACAACCAAGAAGGAGATTGCTATGCTGACCACGTTCTATCGGGCCACCGGCTGGCTCGACGAGGCCGAACAGGAGATGGAGACCCAATGGGGCGTCTCCCTGCTGAACACCGTCGCCCAGCTCACCGTCACCGCCGATGGCACCGATGCAGATCGCATCGGTCGGGGACGGGAGCACCAGGCGTACGTCGCCCGCCTGCGCCGTATGATCCATCGGCGCCGGCGCGAGCTGCAGGTCGAGATGGCCAACGACATCCGGCGCGAGCCGGACGAGGCCATTCTCAGCCCGGAGGGGCACCAGCTCCTCGCCTGGTACCTGAGCTGAACTGAGTCGTAGCGCCACTCGTAAGCCCTAGCGGGGTGGCGCTTTTCCTTCATAGGGCACCATACCCGCCGCTCGCGTGTCCCCGCGGGCGGCGGCCTACCACAACAAGGAGGGACTCATGCACGTTCGCGAAGGAATACTGTTTTTCATGCGGGATCGTAGTGGTAAGCCCGCCCACGGACCTGTATTGGCGCGGTTATGAGTACGGCCAATACGCTCATGACAGCGGTCTGTGTGGGGCTGCTGTTTCTGGGGATTCACATTATCACGGTAACACAAGACGTGACCCAGAACGTCGTTACCGAGACCTCCTCGGGCGGGGAGGTGGTACTCCGCAATAACAGTGGGTACCGAGTGTTTATTAACGGACGTTCCTACGCCCCGGGCGTCCATTCCCTCGACGTTGAGCCAGGGACCCGGCTTGACGTTGCCATCACGGTCCTCGGTATACCAATCCCACTTGGCGTGGGGGAGGTGGCCGAGGTACCGCAACCCTAAGGAGGTATAGCCTAGCTTCCACATAGGTGTAAAACCATAGCAAAAGGTGGTGAATTCGTCCACACGCTTTTCACTTGCCTTTCTCCTATGGTATATACAGTACATATATCATGAAGAAGATCATTATCATAACGGACGCCCAAGTGGCATGGATCAAGGCCGAGGCCAAACGCCTTGGTATCTCAGCAACAGAGGTCATTCGTCGCCTGATAGACAAGGCCATGGAGCCGAAATGATCCTTTCCCACCGCATTCAACTTCAACCCAGGAACAGGCATGTCACCGCCTTCAACAAGGCGTGTGGCG
>PXAQ01000075.1 GCA_003567095.1 Phycisphaerae bacterium | reverse complement strand
TGCTGATGAAGGTCGCCGACAACTTCGATGAGGACGCCGATGTGCTGGTCGGGACCTTGATGAGCCTGCTGGAGCCGGTGCTGATTATCGTGCTGGGGCTGGTGGTCGGCATCATCATCCTGTCGATGTTTTTGCCGATGGTGACCATGATCCAGGCCCTGATGTAAGCGGCCGGTGAAATGCCAAATGTAAAATGTCAAATGTAATGAGCGATCTTATAACGTTTAACGAAAGGACCCAGAAATGAAGCGAACAGAAAAAAACAAGGCGTTTACCATCGTGGAACTGCTGACGGTGATGGCGGTGATCGCGCTGCTGATCGGCCTGCTGGTGCCGGCCCTGGCCATGGTCCGGGACCGCGCCCGGGATATGCAGCAGCGGGCGCAGTTTCACTCCATCTCCACTGGTCTGGAAATGTTTCAGGCCGATTTTGGCGACTATCCGGAATCGCTGGACAATCTCGCCCCAACAACCGATCCTCCGGTAGCGCCTTTGGTTGCGGACGCTGCCCATTATGGCGGGGCGCAAAAATTAGCCGAGGCAATGGTGGGCTGGGACTTGCTGGGTGTGCATCCCCGGACCGGATTCCGCTCGGACGGTGAGAATTATTTTCCGTCGCCCTTTAATGATTATGCATTCATCTATGACACTATCAACGGTGTTCAGGCGGGCGATGTGTACTTCGAGCAAGACAGGGAGGCTAACATTGATGCACGAAAAGGGCCGTATCTTGAACTTGAAAATGCCAATGCGTTCCAGATGCAGGATGTTTACGGGACCAACACGGGGGGCTTTGATCCTGAGAACTTTGTTCTTACAGATGTGTATTCCCGATCGCGACCGTCCGGCAGGAAAACTGGTATGCCGGTGTTGTATTTCCGGGCCAACCAACGCTACCGATTTCAGGATTTTGCCGATGACGGTGAAGGCAGAGTCATTTACAATTTCCATGATAATTATGAACTCTTAGCGCTTGGAGCGGCCACTACTGCCAATGAGCCGCACAGAATTACGGACGGTACGTTTGCCGAACAGTACGAGAGATTCGAAGACACCATTTTGAACCAGCAGGTGTTAAGTACCAGCAATATCCGACGGCCATATCGGGCTGGGTCCTTTATTCTGTGGTCGGCCGGCAAAGATGGTATTTTCGGCACGGCCAGCGATATCTTTAACTTCGTCAAAGACGAATAGAGTGATTCGGCCTTTGGCGCATTTTGCGGCGTCCGATGTCTGATTTCAGGCCGGAGATTACAAATGGAAGGTGGGCATGGCCCACCCTGCGAATGGAAGACGATGCCCTGTACCAGACGACAATTTGCGATGACTCTGACCGAGGTGCTGGTGGCGCTGGTGGTGGTGCTGATTTTGATCAGCGCGACCTTCCGGCTGGGCCGGTATGTCACCACCCGCTCGCAGGTGCAGTTGACCCAAAGCATGCTGGGCGTCATCGAGACGGCCCTGGAGCAGTACTACAGCGACGTCGGGGCATTTCCGCCGGTGGTTACAGACGGTTTATTTTTTGAAGACGAAGAAATCGGATTTGTTCAAGCCGTTGACGGTCAAGGCGTGCAAGTCGTTCTTGAAATGATTGAAGGGGACTGGCCAGAACATAATGACTGGCCAAGCACCGCGTTGTATTACTATCTGGATCGCCGTCCGAACAGTCGCGGGATGGTCGCGGCGGTTTCCAACAGTCTGATGACCAACAAAGACCAGAATGGCAATAACGTCGTTATCGAACTGCCTGACGGTCAACGGCGCGATCTGGTTCGCTTTGTCGATCCGTGGGGCACGAGCCTGTGGTATCGTTACGCGGACGGCTGGGCGTTTCCGCAGGTTATCTCGGCCGGGCCGGATCGGGTGTTCGGGACGGACGATGACATTAAGAATAATTTTTAATTCTTAATTTTGAATGTTGAATTGAATTGCTGCTCGTAGCAACCAACGTAAGGAACGCTATAATGCAGGACACACAACGAAAAATACGGCGCGGTTTTACGCTGATCGAGCTGTTGACAGTGATTGCGATTATTGCGCTGCTGATCGGTCTGATGAGCGTCGGCTCGCGGCGGGTAACGATCATCAGCCGGGAGCTGCGGCAAAAATCGGTCTTTCACGCGATGACGGTCGGGCTGGAGCTGTTTCACGGTGATTTTGGCCGCTACCCGGACTCGGCCCTGCGCGGCGAGGCCGGCTCTGCCGTCACCGGCGCTCAGCAGTTGGCCGAGGCCCTGCAGGGGCGCGACCAGCGGGGCATTGAGCCGCGCACCGGCTGGTATCCGCCAGACGATGAGGACGGTCTTTATACCAATACCGACGCCAGCCTCGCTCGCCGGCGGGGGCCGTATTTTGAACTCAAGCACGGCGATATGTTGCGGGTTCCTGAACTTTGGGAAGATAGCGGCGGCTCGCCGATTTATGCCTCGAATTCAGTTAATCCTCGTGACTGGTCGCCTATGATTACGGATGTGTTCAATCGCAATACCGCGCCCGGCGGGGGACGCATCGGCTCGCCGATTCTGTATTTCAAGGCCGAGCCGGCCCAGCCGTTTCGGGTTGGTACCGACCGCAACGAGGTGGTCAACCCCGGCCAGGACGAGTACAGCCGCTGGACATATAATTTTGACGACAACCTGCCGGTCTTGCAGCTTCCGTGGCTGCGCGACCCGGACATCAACGGCCAGGCCGTCCACTATCAGGACCCCGACGGCGGCTACAAAACTCCGGCGCAGGTCTTTTATGAGCAGATTACGCTGCGCGAAGATCCGGATCGCGGCTTTTTCAGGCCGCACAACCGCGATACGTTCATCCTGATCTCGGCCGGCTGGGACGGCGTCTTCGGCACGCGGCAGGATGTGACCAATTTCGATTAGCCATGTAACCACAGAGTTCACAGATGACGCAGATGGACAGTCATCAAATCGGCGAAAGCTGAGGTTTGGGAAAAGGAACTGATTATGCAGACTGAAAACAGAACAATTCGAGCGTTC
>PXAQ01000002.1 GCA_003567095.1 Phycisphaerae bacterium | reverse complement strand
TCCAGCGACTCGCGCCACGCATTCTCATAAAGCTGCTCTCGGGTAACGATACGGTCGGGATTGGCGGCAAACAATTGAAGCATCAGCGCCTGGCGTCGGGTCAGGGCCATATCGCAGCCGTTGCGGCCGATTACCAGCCGCTGCATATCCACCTCAAACGGCCCAAACGCAAAGGTCTGCCCGACCGACCGGGCAGGGTCGGTTCGCCGCAGTACCGCTCGCATACGGGCCAGCAGCTCCTCGAGCGAAAAGGGTTTGGTGATGTAGTCATCGGCGCCGAGATCAAGACCGGCGATTTTTTCCTTTTCCTGTCCCTTGGCGGTGAGCATCAGGATCGGCATCCGCAGCCCGGCCTGACGCCATTTGAGGCAAAGCTGCTCGCCGCTGATGTGGGGCAGCATCAGATCCAGTAGAATCAGATCAAACTGCCGCTTGGCGACAATCCGCTCTGCGGCCAGCCCGTCGGCGGCACAGACGACGGAAAACCCCTGAAACTCCAGAAAATCTTTGAGCCCTTCTCGAATCTTGGGCTCATCTTCAACAACCAAAATACAGTGTCCTGTTTTCATAACTTGCAGTCCCGATTAGCTGTTCAACTGGCCCCCCCTCTCTCTGTCTCTTACATTATAGTCAAAAAGCCGCCGCCGCAACTGTAACTTTTGTGTAAAATTGCCTGCCTTCTATTTTACAGACCTTTTACACCCTCTTTAGGCCGGCCGGGTGTATAGTATATACAGACGAAACGTTTAATTTTTTATTTAAGGAGAAAGACTATGAAAGCTGGAACATTGTTCACATTGCTTTTGAGTGTCTGTGTCGGATGGAATTGGGCCGAGCCGGTGGCAACGAGCGGGCCGGTAACGTCGGTGATTGTCTATCGGGGTCAGGCATTGGTGACGCGGAGCCTGGAGATTCCCAAAGGCGGCAGCGAGTTGGAGCTGCTGGTGGAGAATCTGCCCGAAAAGATTCTGCCGGAAAGCCTGTACGCACAGTCTGACGGCACATTCTCGGTTTTGAGTGTGCGGTATCGGGAAAGGGTCATCAGAGAGGACACACGCCAAGAGGTTACAATGCTGCAACAGCAGATCGAAGGCTTGCGGCGTGACATTCAAAACCGTGTTTCCGATATTGAGAACGTGGAGGATCGGACCAGCCGATATCGCCAGCAGTGGAAGCTGTCTGTGGATTCGGCTAATGCCGACCTGAATCGCGGCATCCTGCAGCCTGAGGCCGTCCAACAATTGACGGAATTTCTTGAACGCAAAAGCATTGATCTGCACAAAGAAGCGGTTCGTTTGGTAAACGAAAAACAGGATCTCGAAAAGCGGCTTGCCGAACTTGAAAATGAGCTTTCGGCCTTGTCGCAGGGGCGGCAGAGGGTCAATCGTCAGGCGCTGGTGTATATCACCCGCGTCGAAAACGAAGGCGGGCAGATTTTACTCAGCTACCTGGTGCGGGACGCCAACTGGCAGCCGCAGTACAACCTCAGAGCAGCGGCCGACCAAAACAATGTAAGGGTGGAATACAATGCCGTGGTGCATCAGTCCAGCGGAGAAGATTGGCTCAATGCCCAATTGGCTCTGAGTACCGCCGAGCCGACGCTGGTGTCGGCCCCGCCGGGGTTGGCGCCGATGAAGGTTACACTCGGCGCAGGCGTGCAAGTCCCGCAGCGACCACGGGCACTGGGGATGAATGGGATGGACATTCCAGCAGAGGACCTTGAAAGCCAGGGCGAGTTGTTTGAGTCGCTGGCCCGCAGCCGCGCCGAGAACATTGCCAAGGGCATCCAGGCCGAGCGGGCGTTGAATAGCATCGCCATCCGCAGACAAATGTTTGAATTGGAGGCCGACCGGCGGACGCAGATGGCGATGCAGGACCGCACAGCGGTTATACGGAGCACCGAAGGCGTCAGCGTCCTGTATGCGCTGGAGGGTAAGCTGTCGCTGCCCAGCCGCACCGAACAGCAAATCTTGAGTATCGCTTCGTTTGACTGCCCGGCGGAATTTGTGTTTCTCGCCAGTCCTCTGCTGACTGACTATGTCTATCTTCAGGCTGACATCGCCAACACCAGCGAGACGATTCTGCTGCCGGGTCCGGCGTCCATGTTCCGCAACGGCGAATTTGTAGGACGATCTGAGATGCAATTGGTTACCAGCGGGCAGGCCTTTGTCGCCAGCTTCGGCATCGACTCGCAGATTCAGGTGGTGCGCGAATTTACCGACACCCGGACGGACGAACAGCTCGGTAGCCGCACCAGCGAACAGCATTACCGCCTCGCTCTGAGCAACTACAAGCACACGCCGGTGTCGCTGCGTGTGCTGGATCGGATGCCATGGACGGAAAACAGGTCGCTGTCCATCGCACTGAAGGAGACCTCGCATCCGCTCAGCGATGCGGCCGATTATGTGCGGACGGAAAAGCCCAAGGGCATCCTGCGGTGGGATATGGAACTTGCGCCGAACACCAGTGGTGAAACCGCAACGGTTCTGACGTATGTCTACACGATGCAGTACGATAAGTCGCTGTCAGTCGTTCCCGCCGGGCAATAAGCAGTCCAAATCGGCGATAATTCAACTTTTAATGAAAGGACTATGACCATGAACAAGACACACCACAAAACGATTTTCATTGGCGCCCTGATCCTGTCGGCGGTCTTGACCGGTTTTTCCCAGACGCTGACGGTAACGGCCGAACTGGACAAGCCGGTACTGCTGGCCGATACACCGCAGACGATTCATCTGCGAATCGGCCTGACGGGCTGCGCGCTGGAAACGCTCACAGAACGTCCGCCGGTCAATGTGGCGCTGGTGATTGACAAATCCGGCTCAATGCGGGGCGAGCGCATCCGGCAAGCCCGCGAGGCGGCGATTATGGCGCTGCGGCGGCTTGACGAAAACGACATCGTCTCGGTTGTGGTCTTTGACAGCGATGTTCGGGTGCTTGTCCCTGCGACAAAGATGACTTGCCGCGAGGATATTATCCGCCAGATCCGTG
>PXAQ01000171.1 GCA_003567095.1 Phycisphaerae bacterium | reverse complement strand
TGAAGAATCCACCTGTCAGAAAGGCCAGCGGCACAAACGGCTTTTGGATACCCTGATAGGCAAGCACCGTCAAAATCACCACGAGGATAATGAACGCCACGGTAACGACCTTGTATTGCCTAAACAGGTAAGCATAGGCCCCTTCTTTGACGTGATTGGCGATTTCAATCATCTTGTCATTGCCGGCCGGCGCTGCATAAACTTTTTTGTAAAAGTGATACGCAAAGACCAGCGCTACAATGGAGGCGATTAATGTCAACAACGGCACGCCCCAGCTCAAACCAAAGCCCGCCTTGGCACCGTCGGCGGCAAATGCCGGCACAGACAGCAGCAGCATCGGCAAACCAAAAGCCAGTGTTCTTCCAGATCCTTTCACGGTAATCCATCCTTTCTGTTAAAAGTAACGTAATCCTTTTGTTTCATACCTAAAAGTCCGGCCAGTATAGCGGCTTAATCGGGCATTTCAAGCATATTCCGTGCAGATTTTTTGATCTCTTACGATCCGAGAAAAACTGAAAAAAGAGGGTGTATGTATGACAATCGGCCTTGGTGCTTCTGTGTTCTCTGCCCCAATCTACAGCCAAAGCAAAAATCGCCGTGTTTGCTGATCCACGACGCCCACAGTGCACATATAGGCTGACCGTGAATGACTTGGCCCAGTCGCTGCTTCGGGAACGGCGGCTGTGGTTTGCCCAAGCCAGGGCGTTCCATGCGAGCTTCCAATACAGGAATCCCTCGGCCTCAGAGCCGAAAGACCGACTCGTCTACGACGTGGCCACAGTACAGGCAGGCCGAATGGCGCGGGCCGACCATGCGGCTGCAATTGCCGCACGCGACGGCGCTGCGCTGATTCTTGCCGTCCAGCGTTCCGTCGCGCATGTCGATGTCGTACAGCTTTTCGTGCAGGTCGTTGACCGTCAGGCCGGTTTTTTCGCTGAGAAGCTCCCACAGCGCTTCGCAAATCAACATTGTCTTGGCCAGATTTTCTTCGAGCATTTTTGCATTGCGCTCGACCTGCTGGATCTTGCTTTTCGCGCGTGCGGCATCGTGTGAGGCCGAGATCGCGCCGGACCCGCCCGAGCCTCCGCCATAGCCCATCATGAACAATCGGTTCATTCCTGCCATTTCAAAACCCTTTCATTTGAAAATGATTATTGCGCAATATAGCGCCATTCAGGCCTGTCGGCAAGTGAAATTCATCGTGCGGACGAGTTTGGCAGGCACAACGTGCGCAGCGCCTGCGGTTTATTGGTCCAAAAAGCTCAGCGGCTGGGCTGTGAGAATGCGGTCCAGGTCGTCCGGATCGTCGAAGGCCACAGCCCGGCCGGACATGGCGGGGGTGTGTTTGGCGAGCATCTTCACGGCGGCCAGGAAATGTTTGTCGGGTGCGGCGACGAAGGTGTGATACGGCGCGGATGCATCGTCGCCAACTGGTACGGCCAGTTGATACGCGTGTAGGGTCAGGCGATCAATCAGCGGCGATTCGGTCCGGCCCGGTTTGGGGCGGTAGTCTTTTTTGAAGGCCGAAAGCATCAGCGGCGCGGCCTGGCCGTACACCGGATCGATGGCCAGCGGCATCTGGCGATGGGAAAAATGAATGCGGATCTGGTGTGTGCGGCCCGTGATCGGCTGGGCGGCCAGCAGCGCCGGCCCGCCGAAATCGGCCAGGCGTCGCCAGAGGGTATGGGCCGGCTTGCCGAGTCGTGGGTGGATGTGCATCGCGCGCGGGTTGCGGCGGCTGCGGGCGATAGGGTCTTTGATCGAGCCGAACGGTTCGGCGACAGGGCCGGTTACAATCGCCAGGTAGAGCTTTCCGGCCAGCCGCTTGGCGAATAATCGGGAATAACGGCTCTGGGCATCGCGGTGCCTGGCCAACAGCATCACTCCGGAGGTATCCTTGTCCAGCCGGTGCACCAAGCGCAGCGGCTCGTTGAGCGTAAGCTGTCGGCTCAACAACGCCGGGACATCGGCCGCACCGGTGCGGTCGGCGGTTACCGACACGCCGGCAGGCTTGTTGATGACGATTACCCTGTCGTTTTCAAACAGAATCGGGAGTGTTGAGCTGGGCATTCCGCTCTGAAATTAGTTCTCAAAACAATAGAGGGTTTCGGCGGTGCGCAGATACACCCGTCCGTCGGCCAGAGCCAGAGAGGAGTACACCGGTCGCTGGCCGAAGTCTGTCGTCGAAAGCAGCCGAAACTCAGCCGGGTCCGCGGCGACGACATTGACCACGCCCGCCTCGCTGACGGTGTAGAGCTTGCCGTCGCCGGCGGTGATGGAGGCAAAATACATCGCCTTCTCATCCAGTTGTCCTTTCCAGAGGACTTTGCCGCTGGACGGCTCGACGCAAACCATCATCTTAGTGCGGTCCTCAACCATATAGAAATGTCCCTGGTACAACACCGGCGTCGAGGCGTCCGGACCGCGGGAGTCTGTTCGCCAACGCTGGGGATTGTTGCTGTCGGACAGGTCATACCCGATCGCCGCGGCGCCGCGCGGCAGCGTTACATAAAGCATGTGTCCGTCGGCAATCGGCGTCGGAATATTGCGAGCGCGCGGATTGTGGGACGTATCGTACTGATAACGCATGCGTTCCTGGCCGGTCGCCGGATCATGTGTGGTCAGGTAATCGGCACCGAACAAGGCGATCAGCGGCTCATTATTGACTTGCGCGACAACGGGCGTGATGTATGAATTGGTGGTCTCGTCGTTGGCATCGGACGGGCGCTGCCGGTAAAAGAGCGTTTCGCCTGTGGCCGGATCGACTGCCAGCAGGTATGAAACGAGCGGCTCATCGGGCTGGGGGCCTCCATACACCTGCCCCCGACGGATGACCGCGACATACAGCGTCCCGTCAAACAACAGCGGGCTGGCGCCATAGCCGAACAGCAGGGAAAAGGGGCCGTAATCGTCCACCAGGTTCCGTCGCCACAGCTCCGTGCCGTCGTGCGTGAGGGCGAGAAATTCACCGTTGCCAAACAGAAAATAAACACGACCATC
>PXAQ01000133.1 GCA_003567095.1 Phycisphaerae bacterium | reverse complement strand
TTTGGACTTGACGACAAAATCCTTGAGCACCTTGTTGATGACGTGGCCCATATGGATATCGCCGTTGGCATACGGCGGCCCGTCATGCAGAATATAGTAGGGCCGTCCTTCGCAGGCAGCCTGAATCGTCTCGTAGATCCGCTGCTTGTCCCACGCCTTGCGCTGCTGCGGCTCGCGCTGGGTCAGATTGGCCTTCATCGCAAAACGCGTCTGCGGCAGATTCAGCGTATCGCGATACCCTTTTTTATCGTTCTTCTTAGCATCAGACATATTGCATCCTTTAATGATAAATTCAAAGCGTGTATTGTAGTTTTTCCATCCGCTTCTGTCAAGACTGCCCGTCTCAAAGCTCGACTGGAATACGCTTGACCTTGCCGGTTATGTTTGTATGTTAGGGCGAGGGTGTTGTCTGGGACATACCCTGCTTGAGAGTGTACGTATACACTTGTATACTGATCGCGATTGAGTTTTCCCGTTCCTGCGCGGCTATGCGAGTTTCGCTCGATCGAAAGCCTGTTGCTGCAGTACCAGCAGCTTGACACCGCGTATCGGGACGGATACGATGAGGCAACGAGCATGTAAGCGAGGAACGCTGTTATGGATTGTCCTGTTTGTAAAGTGCCGATGATCGTCTTCGAGCTGGACGAGGTCGAGACGGATTATTGCACCGAGTGCAGCGGCATTTGGCTGGACGCCGGCGAGTTGGAGATCTTGCTGGAGGACGCCGACAAGGCCCGTCGGCTGATGGACTCGTTTCAGCCGGCCAGGACCGACGAGGCGCCGCGGTCGTGCCCGATTTGCCGAAAGTCGATGAAGAAAGTGCTCATTGGCCACGGCCAGCAGGCGGTGCTGATCGACCGCTGCGCAAAATCGCACGGGCTGTGGTTTGACCGGGGCGAATTAATGGACGTGCTGCGTCAGGGCGGATTCGATCCGGAAGGCAAGGTGGCCGCACTGCTGGGCGAGATGTACCCGCCCGAGGACGACTAATCCATCACGATTGGCCGATTTTGCTGGAACGCCCGGGATGGAACCAACAACATTCACTTTTACAGGAGATCAACAATGGAAGTAATGCTCATCGTGCTGGTTGTACTGATTATCCTGGCAGCCCTGTTTATCGGCGCCTACAACAAGCTCATCCGGCTGCGCAACCAAGTGGACAACGCCTGGTCGCAGATTGACGTTCAGCTCAAGCGCCGCCACGACCTGATCCCCAACCTCGTGGAAACCGCAAAAGGTTATATGCAGCACGAACGGGGCACGTTCGAGGCGATCACCGAGGCCCGCAGCAAGGCGATGGGCGCCCATAATGTCGCCGAGGCCTCCCAGGCCGAAGGACAGCTTACCGAGGCGCTGAGCAAGTTTATGCTCGTGGTCGAAAACTACCCGGACCTGAAAGCCAACCAGAACTTCCTGTCGCTGCAGGAAACGCTGACCAGCACCGAGAACAAGATCGCCTTCGCCCGCCAGGGCTACAACGACCAAGTGCTGTTCTACAACAATAAAATCCAGATGTTCCCGTCCAATATGGTCGCCGGCATGTTCAATTTCAGCAAACGCGACTACTTTGAAATCGAAAACGAAGCCGAACGCAGTGTCCCGCAGGTCAAGTTTTGAGTTCTTAGTTTTGAGTTTTGAGTTAGGGCAGATGCGATGCAAAATGGCGATACAGTACGGGAAAAGAGTTATCATTTTGCGGTTCGCATTGTCAAGCTCTGCTTATGGCTCAAAGAAAAGCAGCACTATGAACTATCGGGCCAATTGATTCGCTCGGGGACCAGCATTGGCGCAAATGTACAGGAAGCTGCAGCAAGTCACAGCCGAAAGGACTTCTTTTATAAAATGGCTCTGGCATCCAAAGAGGCAAGAGAAACGCACTATTGGATTCGATTGCTCAGAGATTGTGACATCCTGACCGACAAGCAGTCAACGTCTTTGCTTGATGAATGTGAAGAATTAATCAAAATGCTGACCAGTATCGTTAAAACAGGCAATTCAAAAACTAAAAACTAAAAACTAAAAACTAAACCATGTGGGAACAAATACGCGTTAATAAGCGGAATTCGGTGATCCTGCTCGGGCTGATGGGCGTGGTGCTGTGCGGGCTGGGGTTTGTGCTGGGCTATGCCTTCGGCGGCACGGTCGATGCCGGGTGGACAGGCATTTTCATCGCTACGGTCATCTGGGTGGTGATGATGCTGGTCAGCCTCTACGGCGGCGATCAGATTTTGCTGGCCTCCAGCCGGGCCACGCCGGTCACGGCCGATGTGCATCCGCAATTGTTTAACATCGTCGAAGAGATGACCATCGCGGCCAACCTGCCCAAGATGCCGAAGGTCTACATCATCAACGACCCGGCCCCGAACGCCTTTGCCACCGGCCGCAACCCGGAACACGCCGCCGTGGCGGTCACCGCCGGCCTGCTGGGCAAGCTCAACCGCGACGAGCTGCAGGGCGTCATCGCCCACGAAATCAGCCACATCCTGCACCGCGACATCCTGTATGTAACGGTGGCCGGGGTGATGCTGGGCGCGATTGTACTGGTCAGCCAGGTATTTCTGCGCGGGATGTTTTACAGCTCCCTGGGCGGGCGGCGGTATTCCTCCCGTCGCAGTGGCGGCGGCGGAGGCGGCGGCGCTCAGGCGATCATGATGGTGCTGGCGATTCTCGCGGCCATCCTGGCCCCGCTGTTTGCCCAGCTTCTGTATTTCAGCCTGTCGCGCAAACGGGAGTATCTGGCCGATGCCGGGGCCGTCCGGCTGACCCGCTACCCCCAGGGCCTGGCCGGGGCACTGGAAAAAATCTCCGGCACCCACGTCGATATGGAAGCGGCCAACAAGGTCACCGCCCCGATGTATATCTCCAACCCCTTCGGCGCCAAGCGGTCCATGAGCCTGTTCAGCACCCACCCACCGATCGAGGAGCGGGTCCGGGTGCTGCGCAATATGGCCCACGGGGCAAGCTATAAAGACTACAACCAGGCCTTCGAGCAGGTGACCCATCGCGGCG
>PXAQ01000157.1 GCA_003567095.1 Phycisphaerae bacterium | reverse complement strand
GGGGCCAGGTAGATTACGCTGCGAATACGGAAATCGGCCGGGATCCTGTCCGGCGGCAACATTCCCTGCAAGTCCGCCAGTCCGCCGACGAAGAAGCCAGCGTTTTTCGGCGCGATCAGCATTGCACCCTGTCCAGAGTCGGCCTCAAAGGCGCCAATGGTAAAGAGCGTGACGACCAGATCCTGATCGATCAGCCATTGAAAGGTCGCTTCGCGGAGCGGCTCAAACGGCTCGCCGGTCTTGTCTTCAAAACGGGACTTGTCGGTTTCACGCGTGTCGGTGATGACCATACAATCCGGATCGCGTCGGCGCATATACGCCTCGGTGTAGTTGACGGCCAGGCCGTTCTTACATTTATCGACGGTCACCTCGGTGTATGGGCCTTTGCCGGGGACATCGTACACGACCTCAAATCGGTCGTTGCCCGGCCCGCCCATCGCCAGCTCGAGAATCTCAGCCCGGCTCTTGGGGAACAGACAGGACTTGCAGTTACTCAGAATCGTTTCGATCTGTTCGGGCAGTTCAAACAGTCGCCAGTTGGTTTCAAAGTTCAGTGTTTTTGCCATTTCGTAGTCCCATCGTTAACAAATTACGGTTTTCAGTTCAGAACGATAACGGCACTGTCCAAGCCGGGGATAGTGTGACAGAGGCCGTCAAACATTTTTTAATCGGTCACTGTCATCGCGGCGCCGAGGCGTTTCATCAAGGTCACAAACTCTGGAAACGTGACCTTCATCGCCTCGGCGGTGTCGATGTGCAGGGGCTGGTCCATCGCCAGCCCGGCCACCGCCAGCGCCATCACAATGCGATGGTCATCATAGCCGGTGACCGGCGCGGCGGTCAACGGTTTGCCGCCGTGAATGACCAGGCCGTCTGGCAGCTGCTCGACGTTGGCGCCGAGTTTGGCCAGTTCCGCAGCCATACAGGCGATGCGGTCGGTCTCTTTTTTGCGGGCCTGCGGGACGTTGACCAGCCGCGTGGTCCCCTGGGCAAACGCCGCGACCACCGCCATGGCCGGCAGGGCGTCGGGCGTGCGGTTCATGTCGATCTCAATGCCCCGCAGCGCCGATTGCCGCACACGGATGCCGTCCGGCTGTTCGCTGATGTCGGCGCCCATCGCCTTGAGATAATCCAGAACGGCCTTGTCCGGCTGGCTGTCATTGAAATCAAGACCCTGAATTACGACATCCTGGCCGCACAAAGCGGCGGCGCACAGAAAGAACGTTGCGCTGGAGAAATCCGCACAAACCCTCTCATCAAAAGGAGTATAATGTTGCCCGCCGCGGACAAAAACGGTTTTCAAGTTATTGTTTTCATAGTTTATCTTCTGTCGGTCGAGCCAGTCCAGCGTCATTTGTACATAATCCGGCTCGTTGAGCAGGGGTACCTCAATCTCGGTATCGCCGTCAGCCAGCGGGCAGGCCATCAATAAACTGGACAAATATTGGCTTGTAAAGCATTCAATCGACGTGCGGCCGCCTTTGAGCCTGCCGGATACGCTCACCGGGGCGCACTCGTTGTTATTCAGCGAGTGCACGTTTGCGCCAAGGTCGTTCATCGCGGTCAACAGCGCCCCCAGCAGGCGCGTCTGGAGCTGCTTATCGCCGGTGAAGGTGACGGCGCCGTCAGAGCGGCCCAATGCCGCCGAGCCCAAGGCCAGACGCAGCGTGGTGCCGGAATTGCCGACATCAATCGTTTGGTTATCGCAGCGCAGCTGTCCGCCAGTGCCGACAATTGACCAGCTTTCCGGATTGGAAGTGTCGATATCGGCACCGAGGGCGCGGTAGCACTCTGCCGCGCTGAGCGTGTCGCCGGAGATCAGCGGGCAGCGTATGCGGCTTAGACCGTCAGCCAGGCTCGCGATCACCACCGCGCGGATGGTGTGGGATTTCGAACCGGGGATCGAAACCGTGCCATTCAGGGTCGATTTTTTCGTTAATAGATTCATATCTTCTAAGGCGTACCGCAACAGCGGCTGGATATTTCGACAAACGCCGTATTTTACCGAAATTTGTGGAGAATTTTAGAAAATTTCAAATATTTTTAATTTTTTTTTAAAAACCTCCTATTTTTGGGCTATACTGGGACTGTCATGGAAGTCGCTATCGGACGTTCCGTCGGGTTTCGATGATCTTACATGTTTGATTTTGTGCATGTTGACACCCTGTCCGATAAAAGTATGGAAAATCCAAGTGGGGTTGTGCAGTCCTTTCAGTGGGGTTGACTTTTTGCAGGCAATCTGCTATAAGGGTACTAAACTCACGGGGGCCACTTTCCGATAAGGTAAGGGATTATCGAATATCAGGTAAGTCGGCTGTGCGGGATTCGTGCGCCGATGTGAGTTTATTTGATGCCTAAAACCCTTAACCGATACAGGATGTAAAACGATGAAAAACTTAATTTCCTTTATGGAGGGTGTCATGCGACACAATCTTTTTGCCGGACTGGTCTTATTTTTTGTCATTTTCAGCGGCGGCGTTCTCGACGCGGCCGAGTATCGCGACGGCTATCTGCTGGTGCGATTCACAGAGACAGAGTTCACGGCAGAGGCGGACCAGACCCGTCAGGCCGTTGTGGATGCGGCCACCGGGGGAGAGATTGAGCGAATGTACTCGCTGGTTCCCGGCCTGGGGGTGGTGCAGTTGCCGCAGGGCGTCAGTGTCAAGAGTGCTCAGGATAAGTTTCAGGCGACCATTGGTGTGCAATATGCAGAGCCGGACTATATTTTGTATCCCCAAGCGATGCCCGACGATCCTCTTTTTGACCAATTGTGGGGATTGCTCAACAACGGTCAGACCGGCGGAACGCCGGGCGCCGACATCAGCGCAGTGCCGGCATGGGACATCAACACGGGAAGCCATGAGGTCATCGTGGCGGTTCTGGACAGCGGAATTGATTACACACATCCGGACCTGGAAGATAACATGTGGGTCAATGAGGCCGAATTGAACGGCACGCCCGGCGTCGATGATGACGGCAACGGGTTTATTGACGACATTTACGGGTATGATTTCTACGATAACAACGGCGATCCGATGGATGGGGGCTCGCACGGTACGCACGTTGCTGGTACGATAGGTGCTGTGGGCAATAACAATCTCGGCATTACCGGCGTCAATTGGAATGTACGTCTTATGGCATTGCGGTTTTTGGGGCCGGACGGGGGATATACGGCGGATGCGATTCGAGCTATCGAGTATGCGGTGATGATGGGCGCGCATCTGACAAACAATTCCTGGGGTGGCGGCGGGTACAGCCAAGCACTCTATGACGCGATTGCCGCCAGCGGCGAGGCGGGGCTTCTGTTTGTCGCCGCCGCGGGCAATTCCGGCTTGGATAATGACACTTTTCCGATGTATCCGGCCAGCTATGATTTGCCCAATATCATCTCGGTGATGGCGACCGATCATAATGACCAGCGCGCCGGATTTTCCAACTACGGCAGGACCACGGTGCATCTGGGCGCTCCGGGGGTCGATATTCTCAGTACCGTTCCCAACGAAGAATATGATGCGTTTCAAGGCACCTCGATGGCTGCGCCGCATGTGGCCGGAGCGGCAGCCCTGCTGCTGGCGGAAAATCCGGATCTGACCTACAGTGACATCAAGCAGATTCTGATGCAGACCGCCGATCCGAGTGCGGCGCTGAGCGGTTTGAGTGTTACCGGTGGCCGGCTGAATCTCTATGAGGCGGTTCGTGTCGCTAGTGAAGACGTTTTACCGCCGGAGCCGAATCCGGCCGAGTGGGATATTAAGCCGGCCGCGACGGGGCTGAATCATATCGTCATGCGGTCGGTGGTGGCCACCGATCCGTCGGGGGTGGAGTATTATTTTGAATGTCTTGAGGACGAGTCGCTCAGCAGCGGCTGGCAGGAAAGCCGACTGTACCAGGTCTTTGATGCCGAGCCGGGCACGACCTACACCTTCCGCCTGCGGTATCGCGACCGATCGGAAAATCAGAACGTCGGCCTGTGGTCCGAAGAGATTTCCACGACCACCTCCACGGTTGTTGACGACCTGCCGCCGGCACCCAATCCGGCACGCTGGGCGGCGGTACCGCGAAAACTCGGTAGCAACCCCTACGTTGACCCCAACCCTCGCATTTTCATGGAGGCCCAGACGCATTACGATGAAAACGGCGTGGAGTACCGATTTGTCTGTATATTTACGGATGACCCCGCGTTTTCTGACCCGGATGAACTCAGCAGCGAGTGGCAGACCGGCACGTCTTATATCGCCGTTGGTTTAACCCCGATTGGTTCTCCGGGTTCGCCTCGGTATCGATACGAATTTGAATTGCAGGTGCGCGACCTGTCGGCCCAGCAAAACCAGGCTGAGCCGTCGGCGACCAAAAGAGTGATCATCGGCCCGCAGCCGCGAACGCTGGAAGTACCCTATCCTTACGCAACGATACAGGCAGCGCTGGATGCGGCTTATGATGGCGAGACGGTGGTTGTCAAACCCGGCGTCTATACCGGCCCCAGTAACCGAAACCTTGATTTTGCCGGCAAAGCCATCACGCTGACAAGTGAAAGTGCATACGATCCCAGTATTGTCGCGACGACGATCATTGATGCGGAAGGGACCCAGGACGCCGGGACGAACTGGGAGCCGCGGCGCGCGTTTATTTTTGAGGCTGGTGAAGGTCGTGATACAGTGGTCAAAGGCTTTACGATTCGAAATGCCTATGCGGTCAATAGCCCGACAGTCGCTCCTTCGCCAGATATGGATCCGAACGGTCTTGACGCTTTTGGCGGTGCGATTTATGCGACGAACGGCAGTTCGCCGACACTTGCCAATTTGATTATCCACGACAGTTTTGCCCAAGGCCAACACGGCCGCGACGGCCAAGACGGCGATGACGGCGATGATGGTGAACCGGGTGAACCGGGTGAAGACGGCGAGTACGGCGGTTACGGCGGTATGGGCCTTGGCGGGGCGATGTATTTTGATGTTGGGAGCAATCCGCTAATTAGAAAGGTTACGATCCAAAACTGCCAAGCGATTGGCGGCAATGCCGGTGCCGGCGGCCAGGGCGGCCAAGGCGGTGACGGTGAAGATGGCGCACCGGGCGGTGACGGCGGTCGTGGCGGTGACGGCGGTTTGGGCGGCGCTGCTGCGGGCGGGGCGGTCCATTTTGCCGGAAACTGCGAACCGGACATTATTGACTCGGTCTTTACAGACAACCAAGTCTTGCCCGGTCTTGGCAATGTTGCCGGCGACGGCGGAAACGGAGGCGCTGGCGACGACGGCGGTGACGGCGGTCGTGGCGGTGACGGCGGTGATGGCGGATTTAACGGCTATCATAAAGATGGGCTGTGGTTTGGTGCGTTGGGTGGCGCGATTTTTGCGGGGCCGGACTGTGTGATTCATATTTCCGGCTCGTCTTTCCAAGACAACTTCGCTTCTGATCTGGTTGAAAGTTTCCCCTATGACGGCGGTGACGGCGGTGACGGCGGCGCAGGTGATCCCGATGGGGCCGACGGCGAGATTGGCGATACGCTAATTCTGGTTCGGTTCAATCGCTCCTACGGCGGCGCGATTGCCTTGAATGGAGCCAGTGAACTGTTCTGCCTGGACACCACGTTCCAGAACAACCACGCTGATGCCGACCACGGCGGCGCGATTTGCGCGTTCTATGCAGGGTCAACAATCGATTTGGAGGGTTGCGCCTTTGTCGGCAACCGTGCTGGCGGCGAGGTTCGTGCTGACGGTCAGGGCGCCGGCTCCGGCGGGGCGATTCATATTTATGATGCCAAGTCCATCTCCATCCGCCATTCGTCATTTGATCGAAACGAGGCCACCGGCGACAGTCAGGGCGGCGCGATTTCCTATATGACCAATTTTGGATGGGGTGGTCCCTTGTCCATTGCGGATTGTACGTTTACCGACAATCAGTCAGGGCTTCCAAGCGGTACGACAGACCTGACGGGGCTGGGCGGTGCGGTTGCCGTTACACCTTTAGACCGTGATTTTCTGCCGGTCTATCCGGAAGTAGACATCCTTCGCAGTTCCTTTAGCGGCAACGAGGCCGAGTATGGCGGGGCTGTCACGGTCGGCCTGACAATTTTGAGAGTGGACGACTGTCAATTTGAGCAGAACGTCGCTGAGTACGGCGGTGCGATGTACTGGTGGGAGTCGGATACGCGCATTGCCAATTCCGATTTTGTCGGCAACCAGGCCGCCCCGGTTGGCACAGACAGCACCAATGTGGCTGCTGTCGGCGGGGCCATCTACGCCAATAATGCCGGTGCCGTATTGACCAACAATACCTTCTTTTCCAACACGGCTCAGTATGCCGGCGGTGCGGTGTATCTGGTCGGCCCGTCCTACTATGTGGCTTATGATTTGAACGACTGGGATGTCCGTCAAGAGTTTATTAACTGTCTGTTTGTCGAAAACGAGGCCGGCATGACCGGCGGGGCGGTCAAGGCGATGAACGGCGCCGAACTGGTGATGCAGTTCTCGACGCTGGTCGACAACCTCGTGACGAGTATGAACGGCGACGGTGGTGCGGTCAGTCTCGGCTACGATCATTTCGGCGGCGACTGGGATGAGTGGGACTGGCTGGATGCCAGTTATGTCCTGCTGGAAAACAGCATTTTGTGGGACAACCTTGCGGTCTTTGGCCCGCAGGCGGCGGTGGGCGATCCGCTCAAGGCGTATAATCTGCCCAGCACACTGGAACTGTTCCATACCAACATCGAAGAAGGTCTCGCCGGGGTGTATCTCGGTGAGCCGTTCGGCAACCCGTGGGTCTTTGACGCCGGCGGTACCATCGACGCCGATCCGCAGTTTATCCAAGCCAGGCCGCTCGATCCGGATGACCCGACGACGCGCACCTTCTACCTGGCCCAGGAGACCGCCGGGCAGCGTACGACCAGCCCATCGGTCGATAGCGGGTTCGGCATGGCGGTGGATTGGAATGCCCTGTTGGGCTTTGAGGCGACGACACGCACCGACCATCAACCGGATACCGGCAGGGCGGACATGGGCTACCATTATGACGCGTCGTTGCCGGTGGCGATGTTTGAGCTGGATGCGTCGGTCTTTGTGGCCGATTATCATCCGTTTGGCAGCCTGGAGGTGACCTGGCATGAAGGCAGCTTCACCGTCGGCAAAGAGCCGGATTCCGTGACGCTCAAGCAAGGTACACAGGCGCTGCTGACGGCGACGCCGAACGAGAACTATCACATCAAGCGCTGGATTGGAGCCGATGATGCTACGACCTTGGCCGCTGAGAATGTGGTGACAATGGCCGGGCCGCGCACTGCGCAGGTTGAGTTTGAACTGGCAATTCCCAAGCAGTTGCGTGTGCCGGAGGCGTATGAGACGATTGAGGCCGCGGTACAGGCGGCGCGCTGCGGCGATGAGATTGTGCTGGCCATGCGTGTCGACGAGCCCTATACCATTACCGAGCCGGAAGGGATAAATTTTGGCGAGCGGCAATTGAGGATCCGATCGGAAGATCCGAACGATTCGTATGTTATTGCCAATACGGTCATTAATGTTCAGGGCACATTATTCGCTCCCAAGCGTGCCTTTACGTTCGAACATCAAACCCAGGAAACCGTGATCGAAGGCATCACGATTCGCAACGCCTTCTGGACCGGACCGACCAGCGTGCTTGGGTTCGATGGTATGGGTGACGGCTACGGTGGCGCGATGCTGATTGCCAACGGAAGTTCGCCAATTATCCGCAATGTCGTCTTTAAAAACAATGCTGTTACCGGTGGTATTGGCGGCAGTGGTTTGCCAGGATTTGAGGACGAACCAGGCGGCCCCGGCGGTGATGGCATGGGCAATGGTTTTGGTGGTGCAATTGCCGTGATTGATGCAAGTAGTCCGACAATTGAACATTGCACGTTCCAAGATAACTATGCGACCGGCGGCTGGGGCGGTGATGGCGGTCCTGGCGGCGAAGACAGTGCTGGCGGCGCCGGCGGCATCGGTTACGGCGACGGGCGCGGCGGCGCAATCTATATCGAAGGAGGCAGCACGCCGCTGCTGAGCGATAACGTATTTAAAGAAAATTACGTACGGTCTGGTTTTGGCGGTGCCGGCGGCATGGGTGGAGAAGAAGAACCGGACGGGATGCCGGGTTTTGCGCTGAGTTATGGAGCCGTTGCCGGCGGTGCGATCTACTATGGCCAATTGTATCAGATGCAAATCGGCGGCCCGGAGGCGCCCGCAGTGCACGATCTGAAAGACTCGAGGTTTGAGCGCAATGCGGCGTATGTGACCGGGCTGAGTCATTTTATCTTCGAGCAGGACGTACGTGACTATACCCGCGGCGGCGCGATCTACGCCGATCCGAATGTCGTCTTGTCGATTGAGAAAACTAACTTTATTGGCAATCTGGGCGGTGCGATCTATATGAGTTCCGGCGAGAATACGTCTCTGCGTGTGAATAACTGTCTGTTTGAGGGCAATGCGGCCTATGATCAGGACTCCGACATAGAGGGCATTGGCAGCACCGAGCAGTTTCACGCCGATATGATGGGCTTTGAGGTCCTGCCGCAGCGGGCCGGTGCGATTACGATTGAACCGGACGTGCTGAAAGCAACGCATATCACCGGCAGTCGGTTTATTGGTAACCTCAGTGCCGGCGCTGGCGGCGCGATTCAGACACGCAGCCATCTGACGGTTGAGGACAGTACCTTCTCGGCCAACGAGGCAATGCTTCGGGGCGGGGCAGTCTTTGCCTATCGCACCATTGCGGATCCGAATACAAACACGCTGGAGGTGAAGCTGCACAACAGTGAGTTCACCCACAACAGCGCCGAGGAAGTGGGCGGCGCCTTGTACGGCAAGAACAACATCCTGGATGTGCAGCACAGTCAGTTTGTCGGCAACACCGCGGTCAGCGGCGGGGCCATGATGGCGGTCGAAAGCGAGTTGACGATGGCCGGCGGTCTGTTTGTGGCCAATGAGGCCACCGGCATCCGCCAGCATTACCGGACGGTCTTTGACGAAGGCCGCGGCGGTGCGATGTACCTGGTCGATACCGATACGGCGATGGTTGACAGCCGCATCAAGAACAACAGCGCCGGCGGCGTGCACGCCCTCGGCGGCGGCGTGGCCATCAACGGCGGCGTTAAAGGGCTCATCGAGCACCATTTGGTCAACTGTCTGATTGCCGGCAATACCTCCGAAGGCAACGGCGGCGGTGTCGGGGTCATGTCCTATTTGTATGGTGAGGATCAGGAACGTGATAAGCCCCGGTTTGACAACTGCACGATTGCGGATAACACCGCCGACAACCGCGGCGGCGGCATCTATGTGGATCAGTTCTCTCACGCACGCGTCGAGAACTCGATTGTGTACAACAATACCCCGACGGATACTGACGCAAAAACAGGCGGGTCAATAACGACAGTTGCTGTACTGTTTGACAATCCGATGTTTGTGGCCGGTCCACTGGGCAGCTATTACCTGAACCAGTCCACCAGTCCGGCCAAGGGGATGACCGGCCTGGATGCCCAGGATGTTTTCCTGGAGGACTACGACAAGTTCACGACCGATCCGTCGTTTGAGCCTATACTCTACCAGGCGGATGACAAAGTCGATGCGGGCTATCATTATCCCGATCCGCGAGATGTCGATCAGTTTACATTAACCGTTCACGTGCTGGATAGCAGCGACACTGTTCGCGGCACGATCGCCCTCTCGCCGGAGTCGGACGACGGCAGATACTACGACGGCCAGGTGGTGGAAATGACGGTCGTCGAAATTCCCACCGATTATGTGGTGACCGGATGGGAAGGCGGAACCGTCAATGACGGCGTGCGGACAATGACCAACACTGTGCTAATGACCCGGAACAGTGACATCATCGCGCGTGTGCGCCTGCGCCAGACGCATCATGTTGGCGGCAGCACGGGCCTGCCAAGCATTCAGGATGCCGTTGATGCAGCCCAAGACGGCGATAACATCCTGATCTTTCCGGGCACTTATTCTCCGCCTGTCGGAACAGGAGCTGGAGGTGATTTCTACCCCGGATTGCGTACGATACAATTGCATGGCAAAACATTGCGAATATCCGGCATGAATCCCGATGATGAAAATATTGTTCGAAACACAGTGTTCGATGGGTATGAATTTATCCTTGAAAATGCCTCAGCCGATACTGTTATCGAAGGTATTACTATAAGTTCGTCGGCATTAACGGGTCGAGAGCACTCCGGCGTAGTTATTCGCGAAGGCTCACCCGTTTTCCGAAACGTCATTTTCCGCGAATGCGTCTATACTGCCGGCACTGGTGCCTTTGTATTGGATTGTCCTCCGGCTATCATGGACGGCGGAAATGGCTTTAGTGTCTTTGGAAGCGCTGTAGTCGTTTTGGAAAGCTCCCCGTCTTTTATAAATTGTATCTTTGAAGACAATATCGTCCAAGGCGGCGATGGTCAAGACGGTGAAGATGGTTGTGCCGAGTATCCGTTCGGCGGCGACGGCGGCTGGCCGGGACGCGCCTATGGCGGCGCAGTGTATGTCGGTTTCAGCAGTCGGCCCGTGTTCGAAAATTGCACCTTTACAGGCAATCAGGCGATTGGCGGTGTCGGCGGCGATGGCGGGGCCGGACACGACGGTGCTAAAGGCGGTCGCGGCGGCGGCTTCCTCTGGCCGGATTCCATTGAGGACGACTCGACGTTGTGGGCCTGGTGGGACGGCTGGCAACACGGCGACAAGTACTGGCGTTATTCGGATTACTTTGGCCGCTATGATTGGCACCGCTGGGCCAAGTGGTTCGGTTGGGATCAGTGGGACAGTTGGGAAGCATTTTATGACTCAGACGAGTACCAGAACCGTCTTTCCACCGATCCGCGTGTGGATGCCTATGAAGAGCCCTGGAAGTACAGTGGTTACGGTGGCGCGGTCTATGTCGGCTATGATTCCGAGGCACGGTTTATCGGTTGCACTTTTGTCAACAACCAGACGCAGGGCGGTCTGTCCGGCGTCGGCGGTGGTAGCGTTCCTACGCCGAATCGTCAGTTGAACATTCCCAACGCCGGTGGGGCGGTGTATGCGGCCTATGATTCGCGGCTGATCTTTGAAGATTGCGTCTTTGACAACAACCTGGCTGACCGGTCCCTGGTGGACGTGCCGCTGTACTATGAAGTCAGCTTTGGCGGGGCGGTGGCCTATGAGTTTGGCAGCAAGGTTGAGTTTATCAATACCAATCTTCAGGGCAACCGCGCCACCGTCGGCGGGGCGATCTACGGCTTTGAGGCGGATTTGATGATTGCCGACAGCAACGCCCTGAACAACGAGGCCTACATCGGCGGGGCGTTTTATCTCGAAAAGGGCTCGGCGCTGATTACCGATACGGTCATTCAGGGCAGTCGCGCCAAACGGCCGACGGTGGAAATCGCCCCGCCGGATGACGACGATGACGATAATGGCGATAATGGCGATAATGGCGACGATGACGACGATGAGCTGCCGATGATCGCCACGATTGGCCCGGTTGGCCAGGGCGGCGGTCTGTTTGCCTCCGGCCTGGACCTGGATATCCAGCATTCGGCCTTCGTGGGCAACGAGGCCGAGATCTCCGGCGGCGGCCTGATGCTGGCCGGGACGTTTGCAAATCCGGTCAATGTCTTTAACAACCTGTTTGCTCACAACACCGCCGCACGCGACGGCGGCGGCGCCTCGGTCACTTGGGAAACCCGCGCCATGTTTGCCAACTGTACGTTTGCCGATAACCAGGTCACGGGCTTTGGCGAGGACTTCTTTAGCTCTGGCGGCGGGTTGTACCTGGCCTATAACAGTGTGGTCGATGTCATCGACAGCATCTTCTGGGGCAACGAGGCCGCCGAAGGCGCTCAGATTACCGTCGGTACCGGGTTTGTCTATGACCCGCGGCCCTCGACGCTGAATATCGCCTACTCCAATGTTCAGAACTTCGGCAGTGCCGCGGCCGTCTTCCGCGGCCAGGGCTGCGTCGTCAATCCCGAAGTCGAAATTGACGGTGTCGTCTTTGCGGGCGGGATGTTCGGAGAAGATCCCCTGTTCGAGGCGCCGGCAGTTGTTGATGAAGACGATGTGCGGTTCCACTATTATCTTGGCCAGAACAGTCCATCGATCGATGCCGGCAGTCGCACGGCCGCTGAGGTCGGGCTGTCGAACTTTACCACCAGTGTCTTAGGTGCGCGCGATCGCGGCGAAGTGGACCAGGGGTATCACTACCGGCTCGTGTTCAGAGCGCCGTGCAGCATTGTTGACCTGGAGCTGGATGGGTTGATTAACCTGGCTGATTTTGCCCATTTCGCCTCGGCCTGGCTGTATCACGAGATCGAGGAATGCGGCGAGGATAATGACTGGTGTTTTGGCGCCGATCTGAACTTCGACCGCCGGGTGGATGCCGATGATCTGCTGATCTTTGTCACCTGCTGGCTGGAAGAAGATACCGATCCGCCGTTCCCGAGCCCGTCGCGCTGGGCCATTGAGCCGAATGCCGTGCCGGGGACATTTACGACCATTGATATGATGATCGCCCAAACCAGCGATGCCTGGTGGCCGGATGAGTATGTGGAGTATTTCTTCGAATGCCTGGAAGACGATGCGTTCAGCAGCGGCTGGATCAGCGAGGACTTCTATGTCGTCAGCGGTCTGCAGCCGGGCGATGCGCGTACCTTTAGAGTGCGGGCCCGTGACGGAGAACGTTACGACGGACGTCACAATGAGACAGATTGGTCCCGAGAGGTCACTGTCACGCCGGGCGAGAACACCCGGCCTACGCCGGACCCGGCCGAATGGCTCGAGCCGCCTTACGTGATTTCCAGCACGGCGGTCCGGATGGAAGCCCAGCCTTATGACGGGCCGGCACTGCCTGCGGGTGTCTGGGTGGAATATAACTTTGAGTACTATATTCCCGCCGGTACAAGTCCGATTCAGGGCGGTGCCTCCAGCGGTTGGCAAACCCAGCCGATCTATACCAACGACGGCCTGGTGCTGGGTCAGACCTACTTTTACCGATTCCGGATGCGGTTCAACACCCCGTTTGGACCATTGGGCGCAGGCGCCCCGTCCGAAATCGCGGCCGTCCTGGTCACGGAAGTTGATCTTGATCCGCCGATGCCGAATCCGGCCGAGTTCCTTGCCGGCTCACCGTTCCAGACGCAGACAGGCGGTCTCTGGTACCACGCGATGACAGCGGTTCTGGCCGAGGATGAAAGCGGTGTTGAGTATCGTTTCCGCGGCTACCTTTCCGCCACAGGCGCCCTCGAATATGACAGCGGCTGGCGGAATGTCGATAATGTCGAAG
>PXAQ01000265.1 GCA_003567095.1 Phycisphaerae bacterium | reverse complement strand
TCTGATGGAGGAGCTGAGCAAGATTCGCAACGTCGTGGCCAAGCAGATTCCCGATGCGCCCCATGAAGTGCTGCTGGTGATCGACGCCACAACCGGCCAGAACGCTATCATGCAGGCCAAAATCTTTACCGAGTCCATCCACGTGACCGGTATCTTTCTGGCCAAGCTCGACGGCACCGCCCGCGGCGGCATTGTCATCGCCATCAAAGATATGCTCGATATCCCGGTCAAATTTGTCGGTCTGGGCGAAACCCCCGACGACATCGCCGAGTTCGATCCCGACGGCTTCGTCGAGGCGCTGTTTGCGTAAGAACCGTTTGGGGCACTTGGTTTTCGTTCGAACAGCGGCGTCCATCCCTGCCTGCCAGCGTCAGCCAAGTCGGACATTGATGGAGCTTGGACGCCGTACACTTGGGGTAGCTACGGGTGTCTACAGATTATATTGCTTGATTTTGCGGTAGAGGGTGCGTTCGCCGATTTTGAGCAGTTTGGCTGCTTCGGCGCGGTTGTGGCCGGTCAGCTCGAGGGTGCGGCGGATGTGCTCGCGTTCGACCTCTTCCAGCGGCAGGCCGGCCATATCCTCATCGGCGGCCAACAGATGCGGCGCCGAGACATAGGCCGGCGCCTCAAGCTGTTTGACCCGCGCGATCTCCGGCGGCAGGTCGCGCAAATCGATGGTATCGCGATCGCACAGCACGACCATCGTGCGCACCACATGACGCAGTTGGCGGATGTTGCCCGGCCAGGAATAGCTCATCAGCGCCCGCATCGCCTGCTCGGTGATCAGATGAATATCGGCCCCGCTTTCGGCACAGGCCTCTTTGAGAAAATAGCCGAACAGCTCGGGGATGTCCTGCGGTCGGTTGCGAAGCGGCGGCAGGGTAACGCTGACGCCCTTGATGCGGAAATACAGGTCCTGTCGAAACTTCTTGTCGTCCACCATCGCCGCCAAGTCCTGGTTGGTGGCGCTGATGACGCGGACATCGACCTTGACCGCCGTGCTGCCGCCGACCGGAACCACCAGGCCGTCCTCCAGGACGCGCAGCAGCTTGGCCTGCATCAGCGTCGGCATATCTCCGATCTCATCGAGAAACAGCGTGCCCTTGTCGGCCAATTGAAACAGCCCCTTGCGGTCGGCGGTCGCGCCGGTAAAGGCGCCTTTGACGTGCCCGAACAGTTCGCTTTCCAGCAGACCCTCGGCCAGCCCGGCGCAGTTGATCGGATAAAACGGCCTGTCGGATCGCCTGGAATTGGTGTGCAGGGCCCGGGCGGCCAGCTCCTTGCCCGTGCCCGACTCGCCCTCGATCAATACGGTCAAATCGGTCGGCGCCACCCGCCGCAGGATGCGATAGACCCCCTGCATCGCCGGGCTGCGGCTGACGACACCGGGAAAGACAAAGTCCTCGATGCCCTTGGTCGGGCCGGTCGGCTGCAGCTCGTAGGCCAGCGGCAGCAATTCCTCGCGGGATGGGGGCATCACCAGAAAATCGTAGGCGCCCATTTTCAGGGACCGCTTGCAGGCCGCCAGATCCGGGGCCTCGGCCAGCATAATCACCGCGATGGCGGGGTTCTGGCGGCGAACCCGAATCAGGACATCCAGCCCGTCGGCGTCGTCCTGGAACGTATAGGCGCAGAAGATGACCCCGATCGGTGAGGTTTCCAGACACTGGAGCACCCCATCGCCGTGCTCAGCATAGAGCGTCTTGAACCCCAACTCACCAAAGACCGACGCAATCGGTTCGGCCTGATGCTTATGGGGAACCGCAATGACAATCGTCTTGTCTTTTTTCATTGTTGCACAGGCAGCGAATACGCGCTGAATCGATGCTCGGACTATTGCTGCTTATCGCTGTTGTCGCTTTTTTTCATCTCGGCGATGGCGGCTTTGCGGCTGAGCTTGAACCGGCCCTGCTCGTCAATGGACAGCAGCTTGACATCGATCAAATCGCCAACCTTGCAGACATCCTCGACATTTTTGACATAACCGTCGCTCAATTCGCTGATGTGGCACAACCCCTCGACGCCCGGGGTGATTTCCACGAAGACGCCGAATTCCTTGGCCGAGACGACCTTGGAATTGTGGTAAATGCGTCCGACCTTTGGCGGGGTGGTCATCGATTCGACGATATCGCGAGCCTTGAGATGGCCGTCGCCGCCGACACAACTGATCGTCACGGTGCCGTCTTCGGCGATGTCGATCAACGCGCCGGTTTCTTCCTGAATACCCCGGATGGTCTTGCCGGACGGGCCAATCACCTTGCCGATATACTCCGGATCGATCTTGACCGAGATGATCTTCGGGGCGTACTCACTAAGCTCGGTGCGCGGCTTTTCGATGGTCTTGGTCATAATATCGAGGATTTTCAGCCGTGCCTGGCGGGCCTGTTCCAGTGCCGCAACCATCACCTCATGCGGCAGGCCGCTGGCCTTGATATCCAGTTGGATGGCTGTAATGCCTTTGGTGGTGCCGGCGACCTTGAAATCCATATCGCCGAAGTGATCTTCGTCACCGATGATGTCGGTCAGCAGTTCATAGCGGTCCTCATCGGCGACCATGCCGATGGAGATGCCCGCCACCGGCCGGGCAATCGGCACACCGGCGTCCATCATCGCCAGACAACCGCCGCAGGCCGAGGCCATGGAACTGGAGCCGTTGGACTCGGTAATGTCCGAGGCGATCTTGATCGTATAGGGAAAGTCCTCGGCGGCCGGACGCACCTGCTCCAGCGCCTTTTCCGCCAGTGCCCCGTGGCCGATCTCGCGCCGCCCCGGGCCGCGGAACGGACGCACTTCGCCGACAGAATAGGGCGGGAAGGTGTAATGCAGCATAAAGTCCTGGCCGAACTCTTCAATCAGGCCATCAACAATCTGCTCATCGCGCCCGGTACCCAGCGTACAGGAGACCAGCGCCTGTGTTTCGCCGCGGGTAAACAGCGCCGAGCCGTGCGTTCTGGGCAAAAAGCCCACCTCACAACTGATCGGGCGAAGCTCATCATAGGCCCGGCCATCGGGCCGCTTGCCTTCCAGCAGCATCTTGCGCATCACCTTCCATTGAATGTTTTCCAGCATTCGCTTGAGCTCTGTCGCCGTGCACAGCGGGTTTTCGGGCTGGAGATATTTTTCGGCGGCCTGCTCGCTGATCGCTTTAATCGCGGCGCTGCGGTCGGCCTTGATCTTGACTTGGTAGGCGTCATAGAGGGCGCCGAAGGTCTCGTCCTCAAGCTGTTTGCTCAGCGCCTCGTCCAACGCGAAAATTGGCGATTCCTTTTCAGGGCTGCACTTGGCGGCCAGCTCGTCCACGAGATCGCAGGTCTGCTGGACATATTGATGCGCCGCCTCTACCGCCTGGGCGGTGACCTCTTCGTCGACTTCTTTGGCATCCACTTCGATCATGTTGATCGCCTCGCGCTTGCCGCCGAGAATGAGGTTGAAATCGGATTTGTCGCGTTCTTTGTGGGTCGGAAAGGCGACAAAACGGCCATCCACCCGGCTCAGGCGGCAGGCTCCCAGGGGTCCCTGAAACGGAACCTTGCTCACGCTCAGGGCGGCGCTGGCCGCGATCATCGACAACACGTCCGGGTCATTGTCCTGATCGGCACTGATGACGTTGATGTGAATCTGAACCTCCTGGAAGTAGCCGTCCGGAAACAGCGGACGAATCGGCCGGTCGATTAATCGGCAGGTCAGTATTTCTTTGGTCGAAGGCCGCCCTTCCCGCTTAATGAAACCGCCGGGAAACTTGCCGGCGGCGCTGTATTTTTCACGATAATCGACACTCAGCGGGAAATAGTCGATGTCTTCGCTTTTGGGCGGGGCGGTCACCACCGCGGCCAGTACGATGGTCTGGCCAAGCTGGGCCACCACGGCGCCGTGGGCTTGGCGGGCAATCCGCCCGGTTTCAAGACTGATGGTCTTGCCGTCGATTTCTTTTTCTACGCGATGTATGTTAAACATAAGTACTCTGCTTTCTGTCATAAATAATTGTTGTGTGTAATACGAAAAGCACTGCGAAGGGAGCCCTTTCTGGTTGCTATCTGTATCCGAAACATCGCCTTGCAAGCCGCATGGTTAACGACTTTGCGGTGCGCGGATGCAATCGACGCGGCGTCTCGAACGGATCTGGCGCTACTTGCGCAGGCCCAGACGCGAAATAATCTGGCGATAGCGGTTGATATCTTTGGACTTGACGTATTTGAGCAGCGCCGAACGGTTGCCGATCATTTTGAGCAGCCCCCGCCGCGAGGAGTGGTCCTTGGGGTGCAGCTTCAGGTGCTCGGTCAGCTCATTAATGCGCTTGCTGAGGATGGCGATCTGCACCTCCGGTGAGCCGGTGTCGCCGGAGGCGGTCTGAAACTCGTCGATAATTCTTGTCTTTTTCTCTTTGGTAATCATCGTTTCTTGAACCTTTCTTCTGTTTTGCGTGGGGCCACATGCCTCTCTACTATTTTTACGATCTCTGACAAACCGGCCATTATAATTGAACTTTGTTTTATTTCAACTGTTTTTTGTGCCCGCGTTGACAAAGACTTTGAACGGCCGTTCGATGGCGCCAAAAGCCCCGATATATCTTTTTTGGGGCGTTTGCGAGGTGGTATGATTATGGTCAAACGCTGAAATAATGCATTCAAAGCGCACGGCCGCTGTAAAGTCAGGCCCCCAGAAAGCCGAATACATCGATTGCCGGCTGATATTACTACCGTTAGGAACGCCTTTGAAGGCCCCATAAAATGAAAAAAAGCGGTTTTACGCTCGTTGAGTTGATGATTGTGGTTGCCGTTCTGGGCATTCTGGCTGCCATTGCGCTGCCGCACTTTCAAGATTATCAGCAGCAAGCCCGCCAGGCGGCCGCGAAAGACACGCTGCGCGTGCTGCGCAGCCAATTCGAATTGTATAAGATCCAGCACAACGGGCTGGCGCCGGGCTATATCCTGGTCGGCAGTACGCTTTCACCGGTTCCGGACACATCTACACTGGAACTTCAACTGGTCGGTACCACCGCGACAAATGGGATGGCCAGCGCTTCGCGAACTCCCAGCCAAACCTATCCGCTCGGTCCTTACCTGGACCGCATGCCGAAAAATCCGTTTAACGGGCTGACCCATATCAGATATAACTCGGGCGATTTTGTGCCCGATGATGCCAGCGGCTGGCTTTACAACCGTGACTCGGGCCAAATCCGGCTGAATACAAGCGGCACGGATCCGGACGGCACGCCCTATATAGAGTATTAAAGGAACTGCGGGCCCTGCATTCAGGTATTTATTACACTTCAATATGCCCTTGTATTGCTTCCCGGTAAAGATTTTCTTTTTCCATGTTGTATAACCCTTGACAATGAGCCTAGTTAGCGTATAATAGTCGTTTCGTGACAGTGTTTTAACGCAACAGAAAGGTACTGCAATGTTTGTAGAGGAAACAGTAAGTCGTGCACAGGCATAGGGTTACAACATGCCTGTCCGGAGCGTCTCCGACGCATTGCCGGCTTAGTGATGATAAGCGAAGCTCTTCAGGGACTGTGCGAAAGACGGGAACTTTTTTCGCGGAGGGCCCTATGGCCGATTGATGGATACAACCTGAATCGGCTGTCGGTTTGTGTTGACCGAGGCCCCAATGTGCGCTGCACCGGTATGAAGTGGTAACCTGAAGGTTTCCACTTTTTTATTTATAGAACAGGAAAAAAGACAAGATGAATCAGGAACTAGTTCGAATCGTTGACAATATCGCACGCGATAAAAACATCGACCGCGAGTCCATTTTTCAGGACCTGGAGGCGGCGATGATATCCGCGGCGCGCAAGCATTTCGGCTTGCAACACGGCGCTGAAGGTGAAATCGTTGTGCATATTGACCGCACCACCGGGCAGATCACCGCATTCAAGGATGATGTGCAGATCGACATTCGCCAGCTGGGCCGGATTCCCGCCCAAAGTGCCAAGCAGGTGATGATTCAGAAGATCAAGGCCGATGAACGTGACAGCATCTACGCCGAATACGCCCAGCGCAAAGGCGAGATTGTCAACGGTGTGGTCGCCCGTTATGACGGCAGCGTGCTTGTGATCAATCTGACCAACCGGATCGAGGCTATTCTGCCTAAATCTGAACAGATTTCCGGCGAAACACACCATCCCAGCGAACGCATCCGCTGTCTGATTCTCGAAGTGCGCGACCTGTCCAACCAAGTCAAAATTGTTTTATCGCGCACACATCCTGACTTTATTCGTCGGCTTTTCGAGTTTGAAGTGCCGGAGGTGCTCGAGGGGATCATCGAGATTAAATCGCTGGCGCGGGAGGCCGGCTACCGCACCAAGATCGCGGTGGATACCACCGACGAGAAGGTCGATCCGGTCGGGGCATGCGTAGGCGTGCGCGGCAGCCGCATTCGCAATATCGTCGACGAACTGGGCGGCGAGAAGATCGATATCGTTAAATGGAGCGATTCGTCGCAGAATCTGATTGCCAACGCGCTGGCCCCGGCCAAGGTCAGCGAAATCGCGATATGTTTTGAACTGGGGCGGGCCACAGTGGTGGTCACCGAAGATCAGTTGAGCCTGGCGATCGGAAAGCACGGACAAAATGTGCGTCTGGCGGCGCGGCTGACCGGCTGGGACATCGACATCCTGACCCCGGAAGAATACAACAAAGAAGTCGACGTGATGGCCGAGGCGATGAAGGAGATCGAGGGCGTTGACGAAAACCTCACCGACAAACTGCTGGCGCTGGGCATCATTTCGGTGCTGGACTTGGAAGAGGTCGGCACCGGCCCGCTGATTGAAGAGCTGGACATCCCGGCCGAGCAGGCCGACAAGATCATCGCCGCCGCAGGCGAAGCGGCCAAAAAAGCCGCCGCTGAAAATGCCCTGACTCAGGCCCAGGCACTGCTGCGGCAGGAAAAAAGCAAAAAGAAAAGACGACGGTAACCGGACTATTAAAGTAATCTACGGAGACGAGCTTTGGCTAAATCGACACGCGTATATCTCCTGGCCAAGGAACTTGGCGTCAAGAGCAAGGCCATTGTGGAAAAATGTCAGGCCGAAGGGCTGCAAGACATTAAGAACCACATGGCCGTGATCTCTGTCGGTCAGGCTGCGACCATTCGTGAGTGGTTCAGCGAAGGCGAGCACACCACGGCGGTTGAGACCGCTGAACGCGTCGATCTGACAAAGGTCCGGGTTAAACGCAAAAAGAAACCGGCCGAAGACGAAAAACCCTCAGCCGCCGTCGAAACCGCCGAGCCCAAAGAGGCGCCCGCCGAACCCGAACCGGGCCAGGCGCCTGAACCGACGGAACCGGAGCAGCCTGAGGCGCCCGCTGAACCTGAACCGGCCAAAGTCGCCGAAGCGCCCGAAGAAGAAAAGCCAATTGAACCTGAACAACCGGCGCCTGAACCGGAACCGGAGCCGGAGCCCGAGCCCGAGCCTGAGCCGAAAGTGATTCGCCCGGCCGGTCCACAGCTGGAAAGCCCCCAACCGGCCAAGCTGACCGGCCCGAAGGTGATTCGGGTCGAGGCGGCCGAGGACACGCGCCGCCGGCCGCCGGCCCGACGCAGCCCCCGCAGAGGGCGTGAGAAGAAACCGGCCGCAACGGTCCAGCCCCTGATGCCTCCGCCGGATATGCCGGTCCGGGGCAAGGGCAAAAAGGCCAGCAAACTCAAAACACACGGCCGGCGCAAAGAAACGCGCGACCAGGGCCCCCGTCGTGGTCGCGGTGAGGATGTCAGCCGTGTCCGCTCGCGGGACCTGGAGGAACGCAAAGCCCGACTGGCTGCCGCCGGGGGCACGAGCAAGCGTGCCAAGCCGTCTCGACGCATTGAAGCCCGCTCGACCGAGGGGATCAGCGCGCCGGTGGAGCGTCCCGAAAAAGCTGTCGTCCAAGAGCCGATCACCGTCAAGGATCTGTCGGCGGCGCTGGCGGTCAAAGTCGGCGATATCATCACCAAGCTGATGGGACAGGGCATTATGGCCACCGCCAACCAGGCGATTTCCACCGAAGCGGCTGAACTGGTCGCCTTGGAGTTCGGCACGGAACTGGTTGTCGAGCGCAAACACGGGATGATCGAACAGATTGAGGCGGCTTTTAAGGACCGTCAGCGCGACCATCTGCAAAAACGACCGCCGGTGGTCACCATGCTCGGCCATGTGGACCACGGCAAGACCAGTCTGCTGGATTCGATCCGCAAAACCAGTGTCGCCACCGGCGAAGCCGGCGGCATTACCCAGCACATCGGCGCCTATCAGATCAAAATTCATGACAAAAAGATCACCTTTCTGGACACCCCGGGTCACGAGGCCTTTACGGCGATGCGTGCCCGCGGGGCTAATATGACCGATATCGTGGTGCTTGTCGTTGCCGCCGATGACGGGTTGATGCCGCAAACCATCGAGGCCATTCACCACGCCAAAGCCGCCGAGGTCGCCATCCTGGTGGCGCTGAACAAAATCGACCTGCCCGGCACGGACGTCAACCGCGTCTACGGCCAGCTTGCCGAGCACGAGTTGACCCCGCGGCAGTGGGGCGGCGATACCGAGGTCATCCCCACCAGTGCCATCAGCGGCCAGGGGATCGAGGAACTGCTCGAGTATATCGATTTCACCGCGGAGGACCTGAATTTTCAGGCCGACCCGACGCTGCCGGCGGTCGGCTGGGTCGTCGAGGCGCATATGTCCGCGACCAAGGGGCCGGTTGCGACCGTGCTGGTCAAGGAAGGACACCTGGACAAAGGCGACATCCTGCTGGCCGGCGGCGTGTGCGGACGCGTGCGGACCCTGACCGACAGCCGGGGACGCAGCGTCAAGTCGGCCGGCCCGTCGATGCCGGTGGTGGTCACCGGGCTGGAGCGTGTGCCGCAGGCGGGCGATAAGTTTTATATCATGGATGATGTCAACAAGGCCAAGCAGGCTGCCGAGGAAGTCGAGCGGATCGGCCGCGAAGAGCTGCTGGCCAAGAAGTCGCAGATCACGCTGGAAAACCTGTTTACCCATATCGCCGACGGCAAGGTCAAGGAACTGAATCTGATCGTCAAGGCCGACGTCCAGGGCTCGGTGGACGTGCTGAACAAGTACCTGACGGACCTGAACACCGAAGAGGTGCGGGTGCGGATCATTCATTCCGGCGTCGGCGGCATCAACGAAGGCGATGTGGTGCTGGCCGAGGCCTCCGATGCGATTATCATCGGCTTTAACGTCGTGCCCGAAGATCGCGTCCGCCAGTTGGCCGAGTCCAAGGGCGTTGATATTCGCCTGTACAATATTATCTATCGTATCACCGAAGACCTCAAGGCCGCCATGATCGGGATGCTCGATCCGGACACCGAGGAAAAGGTACTCGGCCGGGCGGTGGTGCGCAATACGTTCAAGGTCTCGAGTTTGGGCACAATCGCCGGCTGTTATGTCAATAGCGGCGTGGTGACTAAAAATGCCCGGCTGCGTCTGATCCGCGACAATATCGTCGTCAAGGACAATTGTTCCATCGAGTCGCTCAAGCATTTCAAAGACGATGTGCGCGAAGTGCGGGCCGGTCTGGAGTGCGGCATCAAGATCGCCGGGTTTGACGATATTAAATTAGACGATGTACTGGAGGCCTTTGAGGTCCTTCAGGTCAAACGGCAATCGCTGTAAGACAAACGACACGAAACGCGGGCCTGCGGGCTTTTCGGGTGGAAGGTCAGGAATCATGGAATCAAGACGACAACATAAAATAGCACGTGTGATTCGGGACTCGGTCAGCCGTACCATTCACACCCGACTGAGCGATCCGCGCATTACCGGCCTGGTCAGCGTTACAGAGGTCAGTGTCTCGCCGGATGTCAAAAACGCCACTGTGTATCTGAGCATTTTCGGCGTCAATGAAACCGAAGGCAAGCTGACGTTCGCCGCCATCGAACACGCTGCCGGGCCGATTCAGGCGGCGCTGGGCAAAGACCTGCCCGGTCGGGCCTGCCCGCACCTGACGTTTGAGCCGGATACCAAAATGAAAAACACACTCCACACGCTGACGCTGATTGAAGAGGCGCGGCAGGAATTTGAAGACAACGATGACCGTCAGCAGACCGATGAGGCTTTTGGCGACGAGCCGGACGATGCAGACGATCGGGAAAACCCATGACCGGTACCACAGAGGCCTAGACCGATGAAAAACAGCAAACACTACAGTCCCAAAGTGGAAACCCTGCTCAAGACGCTCAAAAAGAAGGCTGGCCCCGTCACGCCGCCGACCTATGACGATCCGGTGGAGGCGGTCGTCTATGCGTGCATCAGTGCGCATACCACCGAGGCGAATGCCAAGGCCATCCACCGGCGAATAGGCGCCCATTTTGTTGACATGAATGACCTGCGTATCTCGCGTCCGGAAGAGATTAAGGAGCTGTACGGCGAGCCGTCGCCGGGGACTGAATCAGCCACCTTGCTGAGGCGTATCCTGAACGCGATTTTTGACACATACGACAAAGTCAGCCTCAAAGAGCTGACCGCCGAGGGCAAGCGGCAGGCGCGAAAAGAGCTCGAAGAGATACCGGGGATGACGCCGTTTGTTGCCGCCTATACATTTTTGACGGCGCTGGGCGGCCATGCGATTCCGCTGACCGACCGCATGATCGCGTATTTACTGCAGCACGAGATGATTCATCCGAAGTCCACCCAGCACGAGATCGTAAGCTTCCTCGAGCGCCATATCCACGCCGTGGACGCCTATACATTTTACGCGCTGCTGCGGGCCGAAACTGAAGGCGGCATCAAACCGGCCGCTTCCAAAAAAGCCAAAGCGGCGCCAAAGAAAAAAACGGTTAAAAAAAAGGTGCGTAAAAAATAAAACGGCTGAGCAGCCGTCGTCATCTTCAGATAAAAGGACCACGACCCGTGTCAGAGAATGTACTAAAACTGGGGATTCCCAAAGGAAGCCTTCAGAAAGCCACGTTTGAGTTGTTTCGAAAAGCCGGCTTTGACATCAGCGGCTACGAGCGAAGCTATTTCCCCCGGATCGACGACCCGCAAATTCAGTTGATCCTGCTGCGTGCCCAGGAAATGAGCCGTTATGTCCAGGAGGGTGTGCTGGATGCAGGATTTACCGGGCACGACTGGATTATCGAGAACGGCTCGGATGTGCATGAGATCTGCGAGCTGCGCTACAGCAAGGCCACATCGAACCCGGCCCGCTGGGTGCTGGCCGTGCCGAATGAATCGACTGTACACACGCCCGAAGACCTGGCCGGGGGCATCATCGCTACCGAGCTGGTCAACGCCACCGGCCGCTACTTCGAGGCGAAAAAGGTGCCGGTCAAGGTGGAGTTCAGTTGGGGCGCTACCGAGGTCAAGGCGCGGCTGGTGGACGGTATCGTCGAGCTGACCGAAACCGGCTCGTCGCTCAAGGCCAACAGCCTTCGGATTATCGATACGATCCTCGAATCGACCACGCGATTTATCGCCAACCGCCAGGCCTGGCAGGATGAGTTTAAGCGGCATAAGATTGAGAACATCGCCATCCTGCTCAATGCCGCGATTGATGCGCGCAATCTGGTGGGGCTCAAACTCAATGCCAACAAGCAGAATCTGCAGGCGGTGCTTAACATCCTGCCGGCCGAAAAAAGCCCGACCATCTCGCCGCTGGCCGACTCGGAGTACGCGGCGGTGGAAATCATTGTCGAAGAGCGGGTCGAGCGCGAGCTGATCCCGCAGCTTAAACGCGCCGGCGCGTCGGGCATCTTTACCTACCCGTTAAACAAAGTAATTCATTGAGCCAGGTGATAGAGGACAGAAGACAGAGGACAGAGATTAGAAACATCTGACTTCTGACTCCTGACTTCTTATTTTCAAACATTGAACTGTTAAATAAATCAAAAACAGACCCAAGACATAAACGAGTTGCTAAGGAAAGACTATGGCCGGACATTCGCACTGGGCGGGCATCAAACACAAAAAGGCCGCCAACGATGCCAAACGCGGGAAATTGTGGAGTAAGATCGCACGGATGATTATCGTCGCAGCACGCCAAGGCGGCGGCGACCCGGCGGCCAACCTGACGCTGCGCTACGCCATCGACAAGGCCAAGGCCGCCAATATGCCCAAGGACACCATCGAGAAAAATATCAAACGCGGCAGCGGCGAATTGGGCGGGGTGACCTATGAAGAGGTGCTTTACGAAGGCTACGGCCCCGGCGGGGTGGCGATTATGGTCGAGGGTCTGACCGACAACCGCACGCGAACCGCCCCGGAAATCAAAAAAATCTTCGAGCGGCGCGGCGGCTCGCTCGGCGCCAGTGGCTGCGTAGCCTGGATGTTCAAGAAACGCGGCCTGATCACCGTCAACACCGATGCCGTTGATGAAGATACCCTGATGGACATTGCCCTGACCGCCGGCGCCGAAGATATTGCAAACACCGGCGACCTGTACGAGGTGACCTGTGACCCGGACGCCTACGAAGACCTCAAAGCCGCTCTCGAACAGCAGCAGATCCCGCTGACCAGCGCCGAGCTGGCGATGGTGCCGGACAACACCGTCACCGTCAGCGATACGGACATGGCCCGGCGTATTCTGGCACTGATGGAGGACTTCGAAGATCATGACGATGTGCAGGAACTGTACGCCAACTTCGATATCCCCGACGAGATCCTGCAGGAAGCTTCATAGACGCCTGTGCGGCGTCTGGCCGGGGGCGACGCCAAAACCGGCGATAAGGTTCGCTCTTCGAGATGCTCGATATGCACATCGGGCGTGCCAAGTTCTATCATGGCCTGCTAGACATTATCGCACAGGGCAGCCATCTACTCATCCTTTTTGCCCAGCAGGTGCAGCGCCAGTGTAAACGGGCCGGTGATCAGCCCGTACACTGCCAGGTCGGTCGGCCGTGCCGCCTGGCGGAGCGTGGATTGCCGGTATGCAGGCAACAATTTGAGAAAAGATGGCCCGGAATGCCCGAAAGTACTATTCAGCGGTCAACAAAGCCGGCGTCCCAGTCTTTCCAGACGGCTTCGTGACCGGCCTGTTCGATGACGGCGGCGACCTGGGCCGGGGTGCGGTCGTCGGCGATGGTGAACTGCTCGGCGGCGGCGGTGTCGCCGGAATAGCCGCCGGGGTTGGTCTTGGAGCCGGCGCTGAGGCGGGTGGCGCAGATATTGAGCATCCGGTCGCGAAAAGCCGGCGCCTCGCGGGTGCTCAGGACGATCCCCGTATCGGCAAAGCACAGCCGCAGGGCCAGCATCATCTGTACGAGGTTTTCATCTGTCACCGCGTGCGGCCATTGGTGCATCACATTGGCCGCCGGACGGATACGGGGAAACGAAAAATCGACCCGGCTTTTCCAGTAGCGCTTTATCAGG
>PXAQ01000179.1 GCA_003567095.1 Phycisphaerae bacterium | reverse complement strand
GGTGTTGACGACGATTGAAGACGACGAAATCAAACACGCCATTGCCGCGGCCCGCTCGCGTATCCGGGAGATTGAAGCGCGTATCGAAGGGCTGCCGACGCAAGTGCCCAAAGAGCCTGAGCTTCAGGCCGCCGCGGCTGCTGTGATGGCGGCTGTCCAGATGCACAAAGCCGTCCAGGCCGAGACACTGATGGCCGAAGAGGATCTGGAGTTTCGCCAGCGGGAATATGAACGCGCCCGGGAATCCTATCAGAAAGACGCTATTTCCGGACAGGAATACGACCGCGCCCGACATGAGTACGCACTGGCGCAGCAAAGGGTCGAGTTTGAACAGCGTAGGCTGCAAATCGTTGAAATCATCACGCGCATCGCGGAATTCTATCAGCAGTCGATGCACAAGTCCCTGGGCGATATTGACCACCTGGAAACGGCCCACGCCGCCCAGATCGATCAGATCGGCTCCGAACTGGATACGCTGAGCTATCAGGCCGACAAGACCTCTGTAAAAGTGCCGCTGAGTGGAGTTGTTACCCGGAAATACATCGACAGCGAGGCGGTCGTCAGCGCCGGCGCGCCGCTGGTTGAGATCGGCGACCTGGCGACGGTTGAAGTCAAATCGGATGTCCTCTCGGCCGATATCGCACGTGTCAAACCCGGCCAGAAGGTCATTCTGGAAGGGGGCATTCTCGGCGATGAGTCTATGGCCGCAACCGTCAACCGCATTGAGCCGCACGGGTTTACCAAAGTCAGCGCCCTGGGCATCGAACAGCAGCGGTTCAGGGTGATTATCGATATGGACGCTGCCGAGCAGACGCTGCCGCCGGGGGCTGATCTTGACGCGAGAATCATCGTGGACGAAAAAGACGACGTGCTGTACATCCCGCCGGGCGCGATGTTCACCACGCCGCAGGGACCGGCGGTCTTTACGGTCGACAACGGCCGAGCCCGGCTGAGGCATATTTCGGTCGGCCTGTATGGAGATCAACGATTGGAAATTACCGACGGTCTGGACGAGGGGGATACGGTGATTCTGCGACCGCCGGCCGAACTGGAACCCAACAACAGGGTCGCGATACGCCATCAGAATCGGTAACTGCACGGTGTTTTCCGATCAGTCGTCTCGAATCAGCGGGAAGAAACGGAGACTGATCGGATGCATACGACAATGCAAAAGGACAGAAGAGATGAAAAAGATTGAGATTGATATAACCGGGATGCACTGCGCATCGTGTGCGGGCACAATCGAGAAGGCATTTTCGCGCGACATAGTTCGTAGTTTTTGATCCTTTTGAGTAATTTACAGATGCCAATTAAGCAAATCCCCTATTTAGTGCTGTTGCTGTCAGCGGTAAGATCGCCCTACAGTAAAACTTGAGGGAGTTATTGATGACAAGGTCAACGCGATACAGCGCATCCTTACAGCGCATCCTTCGCGATACGCATGTGCTCCGCCTGAGCCGACGGCTGGGATTGTCGCAACACAGCGACGTGGTCAAACTGGAGTTTGACTTGATGGAGATTGTGCCGCGCAGAAAATTCGGCGGCTGGACGATGTTCAGCCATTCTCTGGTCTTTCACGGTCGCGCCGTCTGTAAAGCGTGCAAACCGAATTGCCCCGCCGCCAATCGCCCGGCACTGTGGTAATCGCTGCGGAGTCTGCAATTTCAAGATTTTGCGAAATGGTATAAAAGGGAATAAATTCAGGAGAATTTAAAATGGACAAAACTGAATTCAAGATAAATGGGATGCACTGCGCATCGTGTGCGGCTACCATTGAAAAGGCGATGAAGCGGCAAAAAGGTGTTGCATCTGCGTCAGTCAATTTTGTCGCCGGACAAGCGTTTGTGACGTATGACCCTGCGGTGCTTGATCGTGAGCAGATCAAAACGGCGATCCGTCAGGCCGGGTATGATGTTTCCGAGCAGTCCGATGTGGACGGCGAAGAAGCACTTTTGAAAAAGGCCGCGATGAAAATGCGGCTTGCGGCGGTGCTGGCCGGAATTATTATGGTTTTGATGATGATCGACATGTTCTGGGTGGCGATTCCGTATTATTTCACCATCACGGCGGTGCTGGCCTTCCCGGTCATCTTTGTCGCCGGGCTGGACACGCACAAGGCCACCCTCAAAGCAGCGCGGAACCTGAGCACCAATATGGACACGCTGGTCAGCCTGGGCTCGGTCGTGCCGTATGTGCTCAGTTTCCTGCGGTTCTGGTATCCGATCACGACGTTTGTGGAGATGGCCGCGGCGATTATGGCGCTGCATCTGGTCGGTCGATTTCTGGAGGCCAAGGCCCGGGGCAGGGCGTCGGCGGCGATCAAAAAACTGCTGGAGATGGGGGCCAAAAGCGCGCGTATCCTCGTGGACGGCCAGGAACAAGAAGTGCCGATTGAGCAGTTGACGATCGATGATGTGATGCTGGTGCGGCCCGGTGAAAAAATCCCGACAGATGGCGTCGTTATCGAGGGATCCAGCAGCGTGGACGAATCGATGGCCACTGGCGAATCCCTGCCGGTCAAAAAAGCCAAAGGCGATGAAGTCATCGGCTCGGCGATCAATAAACAGGGATTTCTGAAGGTCAAAGTCAAAAAGATCGGCAAGGACACCTTTCTGTCGCATGTGATCAAAATGGTCGAAGAGGCCCAGGGCAGCAAGGTGCCGATTCAGGAATTTGCCGATAAGGTCACCGGCTTTTTCGTGCCGGCGGTGATCTTGATTGCCATCGGGGCGTTTCTGTCGTGGATGCTGTTTCCGGGATTTCACCGGTCGATCGCCGCCTTTTTTGATTTCCCGTGGATCAATCTCGATGCGCCGACCGTGACGCTGGCAATCCTGGCAACGACGGCGGTGCTGGTGATCTCCTGTCCGTGTGCGCTTGGGCTGGCTACGCCAACGGCCCTGATGGTCGGCTCGGGGATGGGGGCCCAGCGCGGGATTCTCATCCGACGCGGCCAGGCCATACAGACGATGAAAGACGTCAAGGTGATCGTCTTTGACAAAACCGGCACGATCACCAAGGGCAAGCCGGAGGTCACCGACATCG
>PXAQ01000186.1 GCA_003567095.1 Phycisphaerae bacterium | reverse complement strand
GCGAAAAACGCGACGAAATCAGCCGGCAGCTTGTCCAGATTGCCCGCACGCTCAGTGATCTGCGCAAAAAAGTCGAACATGAACTGCTTGAGACCACCCGCCGATTTATGATGGCCCGGGCAACGATGGAGCCCGAGCAGATTCGCGCGGCGATGGAAGTGCCGACCAAAAAGTTCAGCCTGGCGATCAGTTTTGCCGCGATTATGAGTGTCAAGGTTCCGCGACTGGCCAAGGACATTGAGGGCGATATTATGTGCTACGGTTTCGGGACCACCAGTGGCGAGCTGGACATTGCGCTGCGCGCCCTGGAACGCGCCTTTGACAGCCTGATCGAGTTGGCCGAGGCGGAAAAACAGGCCCAGCTTCTGGCCGCCGAACTGCAAACCACGCGCCGCCGCGTCAACGTGCTGGAACATGTGGTCATCCCGGAGATGAAGCAGACCATCCGGTACATCAACACCAAACTCGGCGAGGCCGAGCGCGACAACATCAGCCGCCTGATGATCATCGCTGACATCATTCGCCAGTAGCGCCGTCTGAAGATCCGTGCAGCGACGGCAGGGTCGCGCTGCAGGATAATACAAAACGGACGCGTTCAACGGTCCTGTTCTTTGGGGATGCCTACCACGATGCAGGAAATCAAGGATATCATTGTTGCCGTCAGCAGCGCATCGCCTAACGCGGGGCAGGTCACGCGGAGTATCGTGCGGGCCTCGGGGACGGGGCTGTGGGATGTGTTGGCCGCGAGTGTCCGGACCGAATGCCCGCCGCAGGCCAATGGTGTGATGCCGTGCCGGGTGCGGCTGGGCCGGTGGCTGGAGGTCGACGGGATGCTGTACAGTTTTTTCTCGCCGCATTCGTATACAGGCGAGGATATGGCCGAGCTGCACCTCTGGGCGGCAGCGGATGTGGTGGCGCTGCTGCTGGAGCGGCTGTGCGGCCAAAGCGGGCATATTGATAGCAATACGCCAACAGTGCGGCTGGCCCGGCCGGGGGAGTTTACACTGCGGGCATACCTGAACGGCAAGATGGACCTGACCCAGGCCGAGGCGGTCGCCCAGATTGTTTCCTCGGCCAATACCGTCCAGCTTGCCGCCGCTGAAAAGCTCCTGCACGGGCGGTTTTCGGCGACCCTCGCTGACGTGCGAGACAGCCTGCTCGAACTGCTGGGGCTCATTGAGGCGGGGCTGGACTTTGTCGACCAGGACATCGACATCATATCCACGGCCGAGGCCGTGATGCGCATTGGCCGGCAGCGTGATACACTGCAGGGGCTACTGGACGGCAGTGTCCGGCTGGAGCGGATGATTGATCTGGACGCGGTCGGGTTGGCCGGCCTGCCCAACGCCGGCAAGAGCAGTCTGCTCAATGCCCTGCTGGGGTCCCCGCGAAGTATCGTCTCGCCGATCGAGGCGACCACGCGCGACATCCTGACCGGCATGCTCGAACTGGCTGGCCTCAGTTGTGTGCTTTTTGATTGCGCCGGTCTTTTGCCGGAAGCGGACGAGGCCAACCGGCCTCATTTGCCATCTGTCAATGACCCCTCAACGCCTGACCTGCACACCGCCGACTGCCTGGCTCAGCAGGCCGCCGGCGAGGCGCTAAGTCGGGCGGCGATGGTGCTGTTTTGCGTCGATGCGAGCAGGCCGTTTGCCGAGGTGGATATGCGAATCCTGGGGCGTGTCCACAATGAAACAATCATTCCCGTTGCCACCAAGGCCGATTGCGTCGATGATGCGGCATTGAAATGCCTGATCACCCGGACGCAGCGGTATTTTGACCGGCCGTATGTCATCACCAGCGCCCGAACGGGAGACGGCCTCGGTGCGATTAAGGACTGTATTAAAAAGACCCTGATTACCGGACACAGCGGTCCCGAATACGCTGACCGGTTGACCCTGAACCGCCGTCATCAGCAGCGTCTTGAGGAAGCGGTTAAGCTGCTCGGCGAAGCGGCCGATGAAATAGACGCCGGCCGTGACGATATTGCCGCGATGCTGCTGCGTCAGTGCCACCAGACGCTCGGCCACCTGGAGCGGGAAGATGTCAGCGAAAAAATACTCGACAGCATCTTTACACGGTTCTGCATCGGGAAATAACGCTGTGTAATGGCTAATTTGAAAGTTGCTTTTGATACAGACAGATGGAAAACAGATGACCCGATTGACCGCACTAACCGGCGCACTGCGCCAGAATGCATTTGAATTGACCTGCGAACGCGGGCGGGCGGAAGTTATCGGACGCGGATCAGAGGGGGTGGATATCCGCATCCCCGACACTTCCATTTCGCGGCGGCACGCGGAGCTGTCGTTTCGGGACGGGCAATGGTTTATTCGCGATATGGGCTCGTCGAACGGGACGTTTATCAACGAACTTCGCGTGCATAACGTCACAGCTCTGAGCCATCATGACCAGGTTCGCTGCGGCTCAACGACGTTTCTCTTTGAAAGCCAGGCGCATGCCCAGACGGCCCGGCAAGACCCCGCAGGGCCCGTGGAGCTGGTCTTTGATCCCGGTGAGACGATGATTGCCGTGGCGTTTGACTCGCTGCAATCCCGCCAGGCCGCCCGTCATCGCCAGCGCGTTCTCGAGGCCGGCCAGGCGGCGCTGAATATGTCGCACGGCGTCAAGAATATCCTCCAAGCCCTGCGCTCCGGGCAGGACGTGATGGACGACGCCTTGGGCGCCCGGGATCACGACCAGGCCAAAAAGGCCTGGAGCATTCTCAAGCGAAATCTCGATAAGATCCAGAAGGTCGTTCTGGATATGCTCAAGTTCAGCCGGGACACCGCCCCTGACCTTCAGCCGTGCCAGTTCAATCGGCTTGTCGCGTCGGTGGCCGAGATGCTCCGCCCCCAGGCCGACCAGCGCTGCGTCTCGCTGAACGTCCAGCCCGATGAGCACCTTGAACAGGTGATGGTCGATCCCGACCAGATGCAGGATGTCGTGATGAACCTGATGCTCAACGCCCTCGAGGCGGTCGAGCCGCAGACCGGACAGGTCACCGTCCATACCGAGCTCAACGGCGACGGCGCAGAGCTTGTGCTGC
>PXAQ01000259.1 GCA_003567095.1 Phycisphaerae bacterium | reverse complement strand
CCGCGAATGCCCATCACGCGGTCATCGGCGTATTTGCTGATCAGCAGCGCCCAGAGCTTGCTGCGGTACATCCGCGTATCGCCCAGGCGGGCAATGGACTCGATGGCCTGAATCTTGACCCGCTCCGAAGAGCGGTCATCCCGCATCGCCTGGTACAGCAGGTCAAGATCGTCCCGGTCGCCGAGTTTGCCCAGCAGCAGCACCGCATTGGCGCGGGCCGTCTGGTCACGGTAATCAATGGCCTGACGCAGGCGGTCGTGGTAGTCCGGGTAGCCCAGTTTGACCATACTGTAAGCAGCGGCCAGTTGCACGTTTTCATCGGCGTCCTCAAGCCGGTCGCGCACCTGCGTTTCACAGCCGTAACAGAGCATCTGACCGGCGGCAACCGTTGCCGAGAACCGCACCGCGATGGTCTCATCGTCCATCAGGCCAATGATGTCCGAGAACATCTCCCGCTGTCGGGTTTCGGCGACAACTTCGACGGCGTGGTTGCGCAGATAGGGGTTCTCGTGGCGAAGGCTTTCGCGGAGGATGTCCATCGCCTGCGGTTTGAGCGTCGCCGGGGATACCGGCGGCCGAGACGCGCCGCCCTGCCGTTGAGCGGTCGTTGTCTCACAGCCGGTCAGCAGGGCCACCGCGCCCAGCAGCAGCAAAATCATTGCAACTCTGAATTTAAGCATTGATTGCTCCTTTATGGCGTTTGATAAAGCGTTCCAGCATCGCACGTACAAAAATACCCGTCAGGGCCGCGCCGAAAACGGCGTCCAGCCAGCGGCCATGGCAGCTAAACAGCGTGATCCGGCTGTCAATCGGGATGGTGTCGTTAAACCAGCCTTCGACGGCCTGTCGTTCAATGGCGCGTTCGGGCAGCGTGCCGGCCTTGAAACTGTCCCGAATGCGCCCCGTCGAGTCGATCAGACAACTGATGCCCGTGTTGGAGCTGCGGATGATGGCGATCCGGTTTTCGACACTGCGAAAGACGCTGATCGCCATCCGCTGGCTCAGCTCGGCGCTGGGGATGACCTCGCCGTCACGATAGCGGACATACCAGCCGTCGTTGCTCAGATTCGCCAAAAAATCGACGCGTTTGACGCCGTTTTCGGCCAGGGTCATTCGCCGGGCGATGGTTGCGTGGGTATCCTCATAGCAGATCAGCACGCCGAAGCGATACGCGCGGTCCTCGTCGTTGAAGCGAAAGACCGTGTAGGTCTGTCCGGCCGTCAGATTGTAGTCATAATCGTAGGGGCTTAGATTTAAAATGATCCGGTACAGCCACGGTGCGGTGTGGCGGAAAGGGATGTACTCGCCGAACGGCACCAGGTGTATTTTGTCAAACCGTTTGGGGTCGGCCGCGCCGTCGGGCCGGTACAAAAAGGCCGAGTTGTACTGGTCGGTTACGTTCAGCTCCGAGCCGACCCTGGCGACGCGCGCCGAATGCGCGCCGAACAGGATATACGCCTGATCCTCGGCGTGTGCGAGGATTTGTCGATGAAACCGCTGCGGCTCACTGTCCGGTGACATATACATCAAATAGCCCGGATTCATCGCCGCCAGCACCATTGTCTCGGGCCAGGCGACCAGCGCCGCGCCGGCATCGATAGAGGCCTGGCTCATTTCGAGCAGGCTGCCGAGCAGAAGCTGGGCGTTTTTGGTCTCTTCTTTGATATGTGAGGGGACATTGGACTGCACCGAGCCGACGACCGGGCCGTCGTGGACAAATGCCGGCGTTTGCTCAAGGCGATAGACTCCGTATCCGACCGCCGCGGCCAGCAGCACCCCCGTAACGGCGGCCTTGCCCCAAAACAGCCGGCCCAGCGAATGACGTGCTTGCCGCTCCAGAATAGCGTCGGCCAGCAGGCCGTTGACCAGCGCCACCAGCACCGAGACGCCCAGGGCGCCGAAGATATCGCTGATCTGAATCAGCGGCAGGATGCGATACTGACTGTGTGCCAAAAAGAACCAACTAAAGCCCGTAAACAACACGCTTTGAATCGCCTCGGCCCCGACAAAGATCACCGGGGCAAACACCGTTAGCGGCCAGCGCTTCAGGCGGACAAACCGCACCGTCAGTGCCAGCACCGGCCAATAGACCGACTGCCACAGCGCAAAGACAATATACCCCGGCCCCGTTACCGGCATCAGCCAGGACAGGTTAAACAGCCAGTACCCTGCAGCCACCAGGTAGGCCGCGATAGCCAGCCGCCTGCCGGACACCTGCGGCCCGCAGGCCAGCATAAACGGAACCCACGCTGCCCACGCCAGTACATGAACGTTCACAGGCGCCTGAATCACCGTCAGCAGCACCGCCGATGCCGCCAGGCCGATGATAAAATGCCATTGATGACGGGGGTTTATTTCCCGACTACCCATGTAGTGAAATCCTTGAGTGCTTCTTGAATCAGATTCGCGGAGTATTGGTTATTATGGTTCATCCGAAATTCATATTGGCGGACAAAAAAGCGCAGTAATTTGTCGTTGCTCAGCAGCGTGTCGGCCGGAATCGCCATCTCCACAAACAGCCGCTTTAGCTCAAAGTACTCTTGTACGTTCAGACGGCCAAAAAGGTTTTTGTGTTCGACCGTCGCCAGTTCTTTGAGGCGCAAGCGTGTATTTTGGACATAATCTTCTGAGATATCGATGCCGCAGTATTGCCGCCCAAGCTGCAGGGCCGCCGCGGCGGTCGTGCCCGAGCCGTTAAACGGATCCAGCACCAGATCGCCCGCATTGGTGCTGGCCGCGATGATCCGTCCCAGCAGCAGCTCGGGCATCTGGCACGGATGCCACCGCTGACGCTCTGAAAATGTCCCGCACACCCGTGAAAAATTAGTCCACACATCATTTGGGAGCTTTCCGGTCGGGTTGGAGCGTTTGTCGTTGTAGATCAACTGCCGATCCGACGGCAGCCGCACCGCCAAGTCGTTAAAGACATAATTTTTGGGGTCCTTGACAAAATAAAAGAGATGCGCGTGCGAGCGGGCGAACTTGGCCTTGGTCTGCTGGCCGAAGGTGTAGTGCCAGATAATCCAGTTACGCGGTGTCAGCCCTAATTCCTCACCGAT